>JBOHIT010000186.1:0-3591 GCA_050726155.1 Bradyrhizobium sp. | reverse complement strand
CGCCCATCACGTTCGGCGCCGACAGATATTTTTCCTCGATCGCAGCGCGCGCGGCGGCGCGGTTCTCCGGCGTCAGCAGCCCGCGCTTTTCGGCGAGGATCATCCAGCAATAGCCCCACCAGTCGGTCAGCATGCCCTGGTCGTCGACGAGGTCGTAACCCTGCTCGGCCGCGAAGATCCGCGCATGGGCCTCGTCGAGCGAATCGAGCCAGCCGTGGTCGGCGGTCGAAAACAGGTCGTCGCTGAAATCGTCGGTCGTGTAGCCCCACACCGACATGCAGACAGCATTGAACTCACGGTCGATCGTGTCGTCATCGACCGGCTGGCGGCGCGAGGCCTGATGCAGGCGCGACAGCGAGCGCGCGAAATCGGCGATACGGGTGAGCGCGAATTGATCGAATGCGATGGTGGACATGGACATCTAGTCCTCGATACCAGTGATAGACCATAGATATTGTGTCGGCACTGCGCCGAATCACAATGATATATCAAAGACTTGCTAAAGTGTTCTTAATTTGTTCCGAGGCTGTGTACTATCTCGGGTGCCGGGCCAGCAGCGCCGGTTCATTGCGACGACGCGCTGGAAAACAGATTTATGACAACGACCCCGGAGACGATCAGGCCCATGCCGCAGAGCGCCGCCGTGTCCAGCTTCTGGCTCTGGAACACCCAAGCAATGGTGGCGATCAGGACGACGCCGACGCCCGACCAGACGGCATAGACCACACCGGTCGGCAGGCTGCGCAGTGTCAGCGACAGGAAGTAGAACGCGATCCCGTAACCGACGAGCGTCACCAGCGATGGCAGCGGCTTGCTGAAACCGTCGGACAGTTTCAGGAACGTCGTCGCCGCGACTTCCGAGAGAATCGCGATGCCCAAATAGAGATAGGTCATGCCGCCTGCTAGCAGAGGCATGTGATGTTTTGACGACTCGCGCAGAGCGCAAGCGCCTACCGATCACGGTTCCGGATTGCCTTCAGTGCGATTCGAGCCGGGGCAATAAGAAAATGAGAAGAGGCGCTCACATGGCCGACAGCATCTTGTCGCCGCAATAATTGGCGTAGAATTTTCCACCGCATTGCCGCTTGATCGCGGCACAGCGCGCGGCCGGCGTGGCGTTCGCCGGCACGCTGAACGAGCAGCCCAATCCGTCGGCGGTTTTGCCTGCCTTGCCGGCAGCGAATGCCGCGCTGGTGACGCTGATGCAGAACATGAGCAGTACCGCGGCGACGATCTCGATCATCAATCTCATGGCCTATCCTCCTCCCCGTTCAGGCGACATCCCGGCTTTCGAACGCCATTCTAGCACCGAAATCCGGGAGCGAATGCCGCGAAATCGGCCCGGTCCTTGCATAAAAACATACCAGCGCGGTGCACAACAATCGCCTGGACGGTTTCGGTTGCGGTGCAAGGCGGGTATCCTTTTGTGAGTCTCAACTGCAGGGATTGACGCGTTGCAAGAACAATCATTCGCAGGGAGTTTTCCAGTGCCGGGCCAACCGATCGACGAACTGGCGCTTTCCGAAATCAAGGGCGCGATCCTTGCCAAGCTGCGGCTTGCCATCGGCAAGGACACCGGCATGGCGACCAAGCGCGACTGGTACAAGGCCGCGGCGCTGGCGCTGCGCGACCGTATCGTGCATCGCTGGCTGACGGCCGAGAAGGAGAATTACGACGCCGGCCGCAAGCGGGTCTATTACCTCTCGCTCGAGTTTTTGATCGGACGCCTGTTCACCGACGCGTTGAACAATATGGGCCTGCTGCCGGTGTTCGAGGCCGCACTCGGCGATCTCGGCGTCGACCTGTCGGACTTGCGCAAATGCGAGCCGGATGCAGCACTCGGCAATGGCGGCCTCGGGCGGCTTGCGGCCTGCTTCATGGAAAGCATGGCGACGCTGGCCATTCCCGCGATCGGCTACGGCATCCGCTACGATTTCGGCCTGTTCCGCCAGATCATCGCGCAGGGCTGGCAGCAGGAATATCCCGATGAATGGCTCGGCTTCGGCAACCCCTGGGAATTCCAACGGTCCGAGGTGGTCTATCAGGTGCATTTCGGCGGCCATGTCACCCATGTCGAAGACAAGGGCCGCGAACGCGCGAGCTGGCATCCCGGCGAGACCGTGCAGGCCGTCGCCTACGACACCCCGATTGTTGGCTGGCGCGGCCAGCATGTGAACGCGCTGCGGCTGTGGTCGGCGCGGTCGCCCGATCCGCTGCGGCTGGATGCCTTCAACACCGGCGACTATCTCGGCGCGGTCGCCGAGGAAGCGCGCGCGGAATCGATCTGCAAATTCCTCTATCCGAACGATGAGAGCGCCGCAGGTCGCGAGTTACGGCTGCGCCAGGAATATTTCTTCGTCTCCGCCTCGCTGCAGGATCTCGTCAAACGGCACCTCGCCGCCGACGGCCAGTTGCGCAGCCTCGCGCAAAAGGCCGCAGTGCAGCTCAACGACACCCATCCGAGCCTTGCCGTTACCGAACTGATGCGGATCCTGGTCGATCTGCACAATTTCCGCTGGGATGAAGCCTGGAAGATCACGATCGCGACGCTGTCCTACACCAACCACACGCTGCTGCCGGAAGCACTCGAGACCTGGCCGGTCGAGTTGTTCGAGCGGCTGCTGCCGCGGCATCTGGAAATCATCTACCGCATCAACGCCGCGCATCTGGCGCTGGCGGAGCAGCGCTGCCCCGGCGATATCGATTTCCGCGCCTCGGTATCGCTGATCGACGAGCGCTCCGGCCGCAGGGTACGGATGGGGCAACTGGCCTTTGTCGGTTCGCACCGCATCAACGGCGTCTCGGCGATGCATTCCGACCTGATGAAGGAGACCGTGTTCCACGATCTCAACCATCTCTATCCCCAGCGTATCACCAACAAGACCAACGGCATCACGTTCCGGCGCTGGCTGATGCTGGCCAATCCGAAACTGACCAGCCTGATTCGGGAGACCTGCGGCGAAGCCGTTCTCGACGATTTTTCGCTGTTCGCGCGGCTGGAAGACCATTGCGGCGACAATTCGTTCCAGAAGCAGTTCCGCGACGTCAAGCACCACAACAAGCTGGCGCTGGCGCGGCTGATCGGCGAGCGGCTCAGCATCAAGGTCGATCCGTCGGCGCTGTTCGACGTCCAGATCAAGCGCATCCACGAATACAAGCGGCAGTTGCTCAACATCGTCGAAGCCGTCGCACTGTATCAGGCGATCAAGGACGAGCCGCAGCGCGACTGGGCGCCGCGGGTGAAGATCTTCGCAGGAAAAGCAGCGGCGAGCTATCGCACCGCCAAGCTGATCATCAAGCTGATCAACGACGTCGCTGAAGTCGTCAACAACGATCCCGATGTTGCCGGACGGTTGAAGGTCGTATTCCTCGCCAATTACAATGTCAGCCTTGCCGAGGTGATCATTCCGGCCGCCGATCTGTCCGAACAGATCTCGACCGCCGGCATGGAAGCCTCCGGCACCGGCAACATGAAGCTCGCGCTCAACGGCGCCCTGACCATCGGCACGCTCGACGGCGCCAACATCGAAATCCGCGACCATGTCGGCGCGGAAAACATCGCGATCTTCGGCATGGAGGCCGGCGATGTCA
>JBOHIT010000185.1:0-8221 GCA_050726155.1 Bradyrhizobium sp. | reverse complement strand
GTTCTGGTCGGTATAGGACGCATTTTCTTCACTGCACCGGTCGAGCCTCCACGTTATCTCTTCTAGCAAGGCGTCGACGCCTGACAGATGCCGAGCAAAATCGAGTTCTCTTCGAGCACAAATCCGCTCGATCCGTTGGCGGACCGCTTCATCGTAGCGGATACCTAACTTCTCAAGCCTTGCATGGGTTGCCTCGTGGACAATAGCAGATGCGATCCATTCGACTGTTGTGGTTTCAGAAGCGACGATACGCTCATCCAGCAAGCAGGCGTTCAAGGAGTGCAGATAGCAGCCGGCTCCGTGCGGAACTAGGTGCACCCAAATTCTAGCAAGGTTGTTCTTGATGCGCCGGTAGTGAAGCGGAGCACAGCGCTCGATCAGCCGAAGCGCGTCTTCAATACGTTGAATGGCTGGTTTGGCGTCCGATGGAAAACTGCCGACCCAAATGCCATCGACGACGTGGCCCTTCGAAAGCCAGAGGTCCATCCTCTCAAAGAGGGACGGTTTGGTCGCTGAAAAATCCTGCCGAAACATTCTGGCCACGTTTGCTTCCCTACCACATTGCATGTCCCACGCGGCCGCTTAGAAGGACTTAAGAAGGTAACTCAACATGTATCGATGCTAGGAGATATCCACTTTGGGTCAAAATGCAAAATTCCGGTGTGACTAACGCGAGGCTCCTTTAGCTCTGAAAGCAGATACCTCCCGTTCTATGAGTACGCGGTCCTAAGCAACGACTTCGCAGCCGCACACGCCGCGACACCGCTGGCTTTTGGGACCGCGATATCCGAATATTCCGGACACTTGCTCGTGCAAAGAATCCGGAAGCGATGGCTGAAGACACCGCAAAATCAAACTGGCCGATCTTCCGATCGCTGGCGGCGTTTCGTCCCAGCGATCTGCCGGGCGACCTGATCGCAGGCCTGACGCTGGCGGCGATCGCGATCCCCGAACAGATGGCCACGGCCCGACTCGGCGGCTTCTCGCCGCAGATCGGCTTCTTCGCGTTCATCGCGGGATCGCTGGGCTTTGCGATGCTCGGCAGCAACCGCTTCCTGTCCTGCGGCGCCGATTCCACCATCACGCCGATCTTTGCCGGCGGGCTGCTGCTGATGGCCGCCGCCGGTTCGCCAAACTATGTCGCGCTCGCGCTGGCGCTGGCGCTGCTGGTTGGCATCATCCTCGTCGCCGGCAGCCTGTTTCGGCTGGGCTGGATCGCCAATCTATTGTCCATCCCGGTGACGACGGGTTTTCTCGCCGGCATTTCCGTGCACATCCTGGTGTCGCAAATGCCCGGCGTGCTCGGACTTCCCGCACCAGGCGGGCCGATGCTCGAGCGCATCGCCACGCTGGTGCGGCACGTCGGTGAAGCCAACATCTACACGGTCGTCATCGGGTTCGGCGTGCTCGCCATCGTCGCCGGATCGGAGAGAGCAAGCGCCAAAATTCCCGGCGCGCTGATCGGCCTGATTGCCGCTACATCAGCGGTGATCCTCGCCAACCTCGAACGCAAGGGCGTCAGCGTGGTCGGCATCGTTCCGGCAACGCTGCCGACGCCATCCTTCCCGGACATTTCGCCGGAGCAATGGGTCAAGCTGCTGCCGCTGGCGTTCCTGATCGCGATCGTCGTGATGGTGCAGACGGCGGCGACCACGCGCTCGTTCCCGTCCGATCCCGATAAGCCCGCTGACGTCGACCGCGATTTTCTCGGCGCCGGCGCCGGCAGCATCCTGGCGGGCCTGTTCGGCGCGTTCCCGGTCAACGCCAGCCCGCCGCGGACCGGCATCGTGTCCGAGACCGGCGGCCGCACGCAATTGTCCGGGCTGTTCGCCGCGGCGATCATTCTGGCGCTGCTGGCATTCGGCGCCACGCTGCTGCAGCACGTGCCGAATGCGGCGCTGGGGGGCGTGCTGCTGTTCGTGGCGCTGCGGATCATCCGCATCAAACAGATCGTCACGATCTACCGCCAGTCGCTCGGCGAGTTCTTTCTGGTCGCGGCGACGGCCGCGGCGATCATCGTGCTGCCGATCGAACAAGGCGTCGCCGTCGGGATCGCGCTGTCGCTGCTGCACGGCGTCTGGACCACCACGCGCGCCCGGCTGGTGCCGTTCGCTCGCGTGCCCGACACCACGATCTGGTGGCCGGAAAGTCCGACCATGCCGGGCGAGCGCACCCCCGGGATCGCCGTAGTCGGCCTGCAGGCGCCGTTGTCGTTCCTCAACGCGCAGAACTTCCGTGCCGATGTTCTGAAGATCGTCAAAACCTCGAAGCCGCATTTGCTGGTCATCGAAGCCAGCGGCATCCTGGAAATCGACTTCACCGCCGCGCAGACTTTGCTCGACCTGATCCG
Organism: Bradyrhizobium sp.; assembly: GCA_050726155.1. Classification (GTDB taxonomy): domain Bacteria; phylum Pseudomonadota; class Alphaproteobacteria; order Rhizobiales; family Xanthobacteraceae; genus Bradyrhizobium. The sequence goes on along the minus strand of JBOHIT010000185.1, from coordinate 5,871 downwards.
GGAATGCCGCGAGGCCGGCGTCACCGTCGCGATGGCCCGGCTGGAATCGACGCGGGCGCGCGAGGCGTTCGAGCGCTTCAAGCTCTACGACGTGCTGCCCAAGGACCACATCTTCCTCAGCGTCGACGAAGCCGTGCGCAAGCTGGGCAAGGGCAACTCAACGTAAGCGCGGCGTGGCCGGCCGCTAGTCGCCGCCCAGCGAAGGATGCTCCCTGAGCACTTCCTGGCTCATCGATTTGGACTGGATGGCGCGAAACAGCGTTTTCGCGGTTTTGGTGTGGTTGGCCTTGAGACAGAGCCCGATGATCTGGCGCACCGCGGCATCGCGCAGCAGACCGTCGGAAACCTTCATGGCGATCTCCATGGCGACCTTCACGGCGCGCTCATAGCGTTCGACCTCGGGCAAGATCTTCTTGTGCGAGCGGTCAGCGGCACCGCCGATCTTCTCCGCGCTGCTGGCGGCGGAACGGCAGATCTCCCGAATCCGGTGCGCAGCGTCGATATCGCCGATCGGCCATTCGATGACCTCGTCCCAGATCTCTCTGGGCTTCTCCTTTTTGAACCATTGCATAGCTAGATCTTCAAATGACCGACGCACGGAACCAGCAGCGAGCGCGTTTGCGCGGCAAACGATGCGATCCGGCGGCGGCATTTTCATCCGGGAAACCCCGCTGGTGGTGACATTCCGGCAACAGACGTTTGAAAATCCCAGGAGGAATCCCAAGCAGCATCCCAACCCAAGCCGGGAGGTCTCCAAGCCATTTCGTTGCCTGCGGCGGGCAACCGGCCCGTCTACGCCGATCGCCGCGGTCCGATCGCCTCGAACTGCGCCTTCTGTTCGTCGTTCAGCGTGGCGTAAAAATCCTCGAGCGCGGCACGCACCTGCTTGACGGCTTGCAGCATGATCTCAAGCCGCTTGCCGATGGCGGCGAACCGCGCCGGCGGCGTCATCACGTCGTCCGGCTGACATGCCGACTTCAGCATCTCGGCGGCCTCGGCGCTGGTGTCCTGAAGCACTTGAAGGGTGGCGCGCTGGGTGTCGTTCGGATGCAACCTGGCTTCAATCTCACTGGTCGGCCATGCCAGGGCGGCAGGCAGCGCCGCGCTGCAGCCTTGAGCCGTTCCTTGGGCAACTTCCTGGGCAGCCCCCTGCGCGGCCCCCCTCGCCGCGGCGACCCTGCGCTGGTCATCAGCGAGCGCGTTGAACCGGGCCTTCTGCTCGTCGTCGAGCAGTCCATAGAATTTCTCCAGCGGCGGCCGCACCGCGGCGACCGCCGACACCATCGCCTCGATCCGCTGCTGCATGACCGCAAGCCGGCCCGGCGCCGTCAATATGACCTGCGACGGGCATGCCGCACGAATGTTCTGCGCGGCCGCGATCGATGCGTTGCCGAGTTCGTCGAGCGCGGCAAATTGTGCTTCGGTCGGATGGACGGTGAACTGGATCTGGTCGATGGGAAGGCCGGCGATGGCGCGGCTGTCATCGCCGCACATTTGCGCCAGCGGGGCGAGCCCGCGGTGCCTGCGGCCGGACGGACGCTGCGCCATATAGCCCGCCAGATCATCGAAGCCGTAGGGCGCAAATATTCCGGCGTAAATGTCGGGGTAGCCATAGTCCCAGAAACCGATGCCGTCGCCCCAGATCGTATAGTCATAAATGTCGTGATAGGCGAACGGCCAGAACAGCGGGCCAACCCAGCCATAACCGCCGTTGCCGTGTTGCCACCATCCGCTGCCGCCGCGGCCCTGCTGCCAGCCCGCGACAGCGAAGCCGGCGGCGATCTGCGCGCGCGCCGCGGGATTGCTGAGCAGGCGCCCGCCGCGCATCCCGCCGGCGCGCGACAGCGAATTCATCGCGTTGCGCACGTTTCCCGATGGTACCTGGGCGTTTCGAATCTGGCTGAGGTTCGGCCCACCGCGCCCCGCAAAGGCGTGATGGCCGCGAAAATGGCCTCTCGAAAATGAACGGGATATCGCGAACCTGCCGCCGCCATGGTGTCCGCCAAAATGACCGTGGTGGCCGCCGAAATGCCGATGGCCGCCACCATGCCCGTGACCACCGCCGTGCCCGTGACCTCCACCGTGGCCGCCGCCATGGCCCCCGCCTCTGCCCAGCGCCACGCCCGAAAGCAGGGCCGCTAGCACGAACACCACAATTCCGATTGCCGGTTTGGACACAGCAGCCTCCCTTGGCAAGCTCCCTTGCGCCACCAGCCGATGTCTGCAGCACCAGACTGACGCAGACAGGGGGCAAAAGTTCCACCTTGCGAAGCGGCAAGCGGAGGAACCTTGGGAGAATTCGCGCCCGGCCTTACGCTGCCGGCACGATCTTGCCGGGATTGAAGATGTTTTGCGGATCGAGCGCGTTTTTCAGCGCGCGCATGGCGTCGATCGCTTCATTGCCGAGCTCGGCTTTCAGATATTTCTGCTTGCCCTGCCCGATGCCGTGTTCGCCGGTGCAGGTGCCGTCCATCGCCTGCGCGCGCTCGACCAGGCGATGCATGAACTCCTCGCCGCGCGCCATCTCTTCGGCATTGTCGACGTCGCACACCAGCGAGCAATGGAAATTGCCGTCGCCGACATGGCCGACGATCGGCGACAGCAGATTGAGCCGCTTCAGATCCGCCTCGGTCTCGGCAACGCAATCGGCCAGCCGCGAAATCGGCACGCAGACGTCGGTCGCGACCACGCCGGCGCCGGGGCGCAGCGCCTTCACCGACCAATAGGCGTCGTGACGGGCCTGCCACAGCTTGGTGCGATCCTCCGGCTTGGTGGTCCAGGTGAAATCGCCGCCGCCGCATTCGCCGGCGATCTCCTTGAAGTTCTTCGACTGCTCCGCGACCTCGTTGGCGCTGCCGTGGAATTCCAAGAGCAGCAGCGGCGTCTCCGGCAGCGTCAGTTTCGAATAGGAGTTGCACGCCCGCACCTGTTCGGCGTTGAGCAGCTCGATGCGCGCGACGGGAATGCCGGTTTGAATGGCCAGGATCGTCGCCTGGCAAGCGCCGCGCACGGTGTCGAACGAACAGGCGGCCGCCGCGATCGTCTCGGGAATACCGCGCAGTTTTATCGTGAGTTCGGAGATGATGCCGAGCGTGCCTTCGGCGCCGACGAACAGATGCGTCAGGTCGTAGCCGGCGGAAGACTTCTTCGCCCGCGTGCCCGTGGTGATGATCTCGCCGTCGCCGCGCACGACCTTCAGCGCCAGCACGTTGTCGCGCATGGTGCCATAACGCACCGCATTGGTGCCGGAGGCGCGGGTCGAGGCCATGCCGCCGAGCGAGGCGTCGGCGCCGGGATCGATCGGGAAGAACACGCCCTGGTCGCGCAGATGCTCGTTCAGCGCCTTGCGGGTGACGCCCGGCTGGATCACGCAATCGAGGTCGTCGGCGTGGACTTCCAGCACCTTGTCCATGTCGTGCAGATCGACGCAGACGCCGCCGGCGGGCGCGTTGACCTGGCCCTCCAGCGAGGTGCCGGTGCCGAACGCGATCACGGGAACGGTGTGCCTGGCGCAGATCCGCACCACGTCCTGGATATCGGCGGTTTCCTGCGCCATCACGACAGCGTCGGGCGGCTGGGTCGGCAGCCAGGTGGTGGTATGCGCATGCTGTTCGCGCACCGATTGCGAGGTGATCAGCCGGTTGCCGAAGCGCGCCGCGAGCGCCTCGATGGCGCTCTTCAGCGCCTGCGGCTCCGGCCGCTTCTCATTGCCCGATATCGTCATCGCCACGCAGAATTCCTCCCGACTTTGAGACGACCGTGGCAAAGGATATAGAGGGGGTCAAGAGCGATCGGCCAAGCAGGGATTGACGATGACGACCACTTCAGCCGCCAAAGATAAGCTATCCGATATGCCGCTGCCTTCAGCGCCGTTCCTGTCGTCGGTGATGCAGATCGAGCCGCAATGGATCGACTACCTATTACAACGTGATGATGGACCGCGCGATCGACCAGATGTGGCTGCATCTCGGGATCGGCCCGGCCTACATGAAGGAGCGCCACGGCTCGACCTTCACCGCCGAATGCCATGTGCGCTATTTGCGCGAGATTCATTTGGGCGAACCGGTGCAGGTCACGGTCTATCTTTTAGCCGCCGACGAGAAGCGCATTCATACGTTCGAAGAGCTGCGCCACGCCACCGAGGGCTGGATCTCCGCCACTTCAGAGAACATGACGATTCATATCGACATGAACGCGCGCAAGGCCGCGCCGTTTCCGCCTGACATCCGCGCCCGCATCCAGGCGGTGGTGGATTCCCACGCCGCCGTCCCGCGTCCCGAGGGCACCGGCCGGAAGGTGGCGATGCCCTCGAAGTAGGCTGCTCCTCGCCGGAGCAAACAGCGTGCAGTCGTCATCCCCGCGCAACGGCTTCGCCGTTGTCGCTGGAGGCGCGAGCCTTGCGGTGCACTTGCACCGCTGGGCGAGCCTCGAAGGATGGGCTACAGGCACAGTCGTCCTTCGAGGCGCGCAAGAGCGCGCACCTCAGGACGACGGGAGACGGTGGCGGCTAAACCCGGTTGCGTCCGCGCGCGAGGCCGACCACCGCCGAGACCAGGAACAGGATGATGGCGATGAAGAAGATCGCTTTGGCGATTTCGATGGAGGCGCCGGCGATGCCGCCGAAGCCCAAAATGCCTGCGATCAGCGCGACGACCAGAAACGTTACGACCCAGCTCAGCATGACAGCACCTCTGTTTGGTTGCGATCGGCGCGGCTGAAACGATCGCGCCTGCTCATGCCAAAATAATCCGGGGCGGAAGCGATGGTTCCTGGGTGCGAAACCGGGATAATTTGTCAAAACGGCGGAACCAAATCGTCGGTCACCGACGAAAACGGCCTCGGGATAACGCCGGATAAAACCTGTCAAAACGGCCGGACAGGCCCTATATGGCCTTTAATCCCTGCTATGAAGGCTCCCCTTCAGCGCCCCACGGTGCCATCGTGGGAAAAGACGATTCGCATGACCGAGCCGAGCAAGCTGCCCCATCACGGCGTTCCCGAGCACCAGCCTGCGGCTGGCGGCATCGCCGCGCGTGCGCGCGCCACGGCGGCCCCGCAATATCTCACCGGGCTCAATCCCGAGCAGCGCGACGCCGTCGTGACGCTGGACGGCCCCGTGCTGGTTCTGGCCGGCGCCGGCACCGGCAAGACCCGCGTGCTGACCACCCGCATCGCCCACATCCTGAGCCAGGGCCGGGCGCGGCCGCATGAAATCCTGTCGGTGACGTTCACCAACAAGGCGGCGCGCGAGATGAAGTTGCGGCTCGGCCAGATGCTCGGCCAGGCCGTCGAGGGCATGCCGTGGCTCGGCACCTTCCACTCGATCGGCGGCCGCATCCTGCGCTTCCACGCCGAACTGGTGCAGCTGAAATCCAATTTCACCGTGCTCGACGTCGACGATCAGGTCCGCCTGCTCAAGCAATTGCTGCAAGCCGAGAACATCGACGACAAGCGCTGGCCGGCGCGGATGCTGGCCGGCCTGATCGACGGCTGGAAGAACCGCGGCCTGACGCCGTCGCAGGTGCCGGCGGGTGAAGCCGCGGTGTTCGGCAACGGCAAGGGCGGCAAGCTCTACGCCAGCTATCAGGAGCGGCTGAAAATCCTCAACGCCGCCGATTTCGGCGATCTGCTGCTGGAGAACATCCGCCTGTTCCGCGAGCACCCCGATGTGCTCCGGCAATACCAGAGCCGGTTCAAGTTCATCCTGGTCGACGAATATCAAGACACCAACGTCGCACAGTATCTGTGGCTCCGGCTGCTGTCGCAGGCGCCGTCGAAGCCGAGCGTGCCGCTTTCGTCGGTTATTCCCGGGGCAGTCGACTCCGCCGTCATTCCGGGGCGCGTCGACGACGCGAACCCGGAATCTGGAGA
>JBOHIT010000184.1:0-6094 GCA_050726155.1 Bradyrhizobium sp. | reverse complement strand
GTCTGGGAGACCGCAGATTCGATCATGGACTTCAATCAGGCCGACGACTGGTTGAACTTTCCGGTGGCTGGGACCCAGTCCAACTACGTCGAGACGGATAGATACACCAACTTCGACACAGCACGCGACTGGGCTGCTGGCCAAATAGCGCATGGCGCGCGTTACGCGTTCGCGAGCGCTCACGATTCGAGAGCTGAATTCAACGGCTACCTTTTCGCTGACGTTGACGGCAACGGAGTGATCGATACCGGCATCGAGCTGGTTGGTGTTGGATTAAGCCATTTGCACTACACGGATATTATCTAGCGCTCCAACGGGGATTGCCGGCCTGGGAATCCCCGTTGTTCCTACGTACTCACGCCGCGCGCCGCGAATCCTCGGCTAGCGCACGATAGGACAACGCTTCGGCCAGATGCAGCCGGCCGATCTTGTCCGATCCGTCGAGATCGGCGAGCGTGCGGGCGACGCGAAGCACGCGGTGATAGCCGCGCGCGGTGAGCTTCATGGTCTCGGCCGCGTCGCGCAGCAGTTTCTGTCCCTGCGAATCCGGTTGCGCGATGGTCTCCAGCAATGAGGCCGGCGCTTCGGCATTGGTCCGGACATGCGGCATGCCGGCCGCGGCATAACGCGAAAGCTGGATGTCGCGCGCGGCGGCGACACGGGCGGCGACTTCGGCGGAGCCTTCGCCTGGCGGCGGCAGGATCAGATCGGCCGCGGTCACCGCCGGCACTTCGATGCGCAGATCGATGCGGTCCATCAAGGGTCCGGAGATGCGCATCTGATAGTCCGACGTGCAGCGGTCGATCCGGCCGCGCTTGCAGGAAAAACCGGGCTCATAGGCATGGCCGCAGCGGCACGGGTTCATCGCCGCGACCAGCATGAAGCGTGCCGGATAGGTGACGCGGTGATTGGCCCTGGACACCGAGACCTCGCCGTTTTCCAGCGGCTGGCGCAGCGAGTCCAAAACGCGTGGATCGAACTCCGGCAATTCGTCGAGGAACAGCACGCCCTGATGCGCCAGCGAGATCTCGCCAGGTTTGGCGCGCATGCCGCCGCCGGTGAGTGCTGCCATGCTGGCGGAATGATGCGGGCTGCGAAACGGCCGCCGCGCGGTCAGTGCGCCGTCGCGGATTTCGCCGGCGACGGAAGCGATCATCGAGACTTCCAGCAGCTCGGACGGCGACAGCGGCGGCAGGATCGAGGGCAGCCGCGCCGCCAGCATCGATTTGCCCGCACCCGGCGAGCCGATCATCAGCAAATGATTTCGTCAATGGCAATAGCAGGTCCGGTGACCTGTGGTAAGGGTTGGTTGCGCTGAAAGGGACCGTCCGGGGCGATGTACTACGTCTACGTTACCCATACAGCCAAGGTGGCTGGGGACGCGATAAGGCGGGTGCGCTGCGTTGGCTGCTCGAAGGAATACGCCTATCGGTTCCATCGTGTGGCCTATGGCGGGGGGCATAGTCCTTACGGACTAACGGACGAGGGCGCGCGTCGCGCTGCGGCCAAACGGGCGGAGGCCAGCTTAGTTCGTGCGCTGAATGATGATGTTGAGCCTGTGTCGTGTCCTACGTGTGGGCTCTATCAGCCCGACATGGTGCGCATGCTTCAAAAGCGGCTGGGGTCGAAATGTGATCCTAACAAGTGGGCCTCCATGCGCGCCGTCGTTCCGTGGGAGTTGGCTTGGCGTGAAGTTAGAGCCGCCGATACACTCGAAATGTATCAAAGGTTCGTTGACATGTGGCCTTCGCATAGTGAGCTTGCAGCTGGTCGCATTCGAGACCTTAAGAACCCCCTGCTCCGCAAAGCAGCGTCTCTTGCGAAGAACCCGCTGCTCCGCAAAGCAGTGTCTCTTGCGTTCTGGATTTTGTGGGCCGTCGTGGCGTTGTCAGCCACCGTTTTCTTCGTGGCCATCCCAATCTTGGGTCACTATCTTGGTTGGTAACTCGGGCTTAGGCGCGCGGGTCCCCTTTTGCGATATGGGACCCTAAATGGCCACGCGGTGCCTGACGTTTTCAAGTTCCTTCGCTTAAGGTCTTGGGGCCGCCGCCGAACTTACGCCATCAGCGCTTCCATTCTACAAGCAACCGCAAGTTCTCACGTCTGAGAGGGCTCCTTCGGCAAGTACGCGTCCAAGTCCATTGCGTGAACAGTGAAGTTCTGCTGAGCCTTCAAGATGTGGCTGTAGAGCTGGAGCAAACCGTTTCCTTCTCCGCCGAACAGCTCAGCGGGCCTCTTATACGCACGCCTTCCGGCGAACCAGCCTTTGTCCAGGATACAGACACCATGGACGTGGGAATGGTCCTCATCAAGGCACGCCTTTAGCTTCTCACAGAAACGCTGGTAGTTTGGACCGAGGCCCCTCTGTGTGAATGCGACGATATAGTTTCTCGGCGGTGTTTTTTCGGTGTACCGAACCGCTACTGTTCGACTTGGTTTCGCGACATCGTTGATGCTGACGGGGACAACATACTTCTTCTGTGACCCGACCTTCCGCATCTGCACGATGGCGTCCATGCTGGTCCGAAGCTCGCGCTTTGTCAGCACCGACTTAACCTCAATCGTGGCGAACACAATCTCAGCGGGGAACAAGCAGGCGCCGAACTCAGAGAGCAGCGGCGAGTTGAAGAAGTTGTCATAGATCACAATGTCGGTCTGGCGGCTAACGTCGCCATGGGCGGAAATGACTACGCCGGTGCCAATGGAGAAGCGTTTCGGCAGCGTGCGAGAGAGGACGTTCTTGATGATTTCCTCGGCGATGCGCCCGCGCTCTCCGGCGTGCGGCATCATTCGTCCTAACTCGCGTTGCGACTGGTCGGCAATATCCTGAAGCGCCGACATGTATGAGAGGTGCGGGCTCGAACCAACCCCAGAGCCAGTCGCGCGTTTCGCCATGCCCACTCCTCTTGCGGCTTCGATGGTCGCTCCGCTGTCCGGATTTGTGCGACCCCTGTGCCCCTTCGGTCCCCAAGCGGGAACAGCTTGTTCCATGCCGGTTTGGCCCTATAACAGGCCGGCGTCCCTCCCGCTCAGTAACTTATTTGCCACACCGGGAACCAAGGGTCGTGCCGAGGCCGCGAGAGTGCAAAATGCACTCCATGTATTTGCACTATGGTTCAGAACTCCAGATCAGGAGGAGGGTTCTTGATGCGTGCGGCAAGCTCGGTGATCAGTTCCGGGTAGTCGCCTGCCCATTCCTCAATCAGCGTCTCCGGCAAGCTGCTGCTCAACATCCGGAGCGCCATGGCGGTAATCTCCGGATCGGCCAGCAGACCAATCTCGGCGTTGTGCCTCCGTATCAAGTCCGCGACCTCTTCTGCCTTTTTTTCCTTCCAAGTCATTTCGTCGAAGTCTGTGGAGCTTTCGATGCCGGCCCGAAGGGCTCGGGCTTGCGGCCACGTGAGGGCCGGGAGCGCTTCCCGCTGTTCCTCCGTCAGGTCTCTACGTTCGTTCAGCTCTCTCCACGCCTTCTTCATCTCGAACGCCTGTCGACGCGAGACGGAGGTTCGGTCAGCCACCTGGTCGGCGGTGAGACCTCCAATACCTTCCTTGGTGATCCTCCACGCCGCCTCGCTCTTCTGCGCGGTCGTCATGCGGAGTTTGTCCTTGACGTTCCCAGCGATAGCCCGCAACCGCGCCTGATCGAGTGTGCCCGTGAACACCTCAACCGGAATGTCCCTCTTCCACTTCGCAGTGTCATACGCTCCGAGCCGATGGTGACCATCAAGTACATAGAACCGGCTTCCCATAGGCCAGACCGTTAGGCGCGCCAGCGGGCTCTTCTGGTTCCTGAGGTCTCTTGCGAGCGTGTAGATGTGGTTCTCGCGTTCCCAGCGGTCCTGCTTTGGCCCGCCGCGCCACTGAAACACGTCATCCGCTACATAGATGGCCTTTCGGGGCACCACGCGCATCCTCGGGCCATTGTATGGCTTGGCTTTGTCATAGTCGGCTTTCAGCTCTGCTACCGTCTTGCCGCTGTCCGCAGGCATGACGATGTCCGCACGTGTCACCCTCGGTGCTCGTTCCATCGCGGGCTTTTTCTTGGTCTTTCGCGCCACTGGCCTTCAGTCCTCTCGCATCAAATTTTCAATGGTGTTCCCGTTCCAATCGAAACGGGTCGTGTAGAACAATGTCTCTTGTGGTTCCTCAGCGTGGTGCCACAGGATGTCCATCCGCCCGGCCTGCGGTCTCATCACCATCCACCGCACCGCTCCACGCAAAGCCTTGTTGGCCGTCTCAGTGTCTATCGGCTCATTGGCGAAAGCCGTCTCTACGGCAGCCAATCGTGTCTTGACGTTGGTGCTTGTGAGGGTCTCCCGACGATCCACAGACATCCTCAGGGCGTCTCTTACGGTCTCAAGCTCTTGCTCAGTGCGCTGCAGCTCCTGCCTTGCAACCCGGCTCTTGTCGCTGATGGTGATCTCCAGCAGCTCTCTCACCCGGTCCTCGCCCGCGTCAACGTCGGCCCGTAGTTTCTCGATCCTGCCATCAATCTCTGCTGTGTCTGTGCCTCGGGGGGCGTCCCTCAGGGTCATGTTGAGGCCCCGCATGAACGCATCTACCGCCTGACGATAGGGCACGCTCTCATAAGGGTGTGTCCCTGCTTTGGCGTGCGCCGCAGAGCACACGAGATACACATGGTCACCCTTATTCACCCGTGTGACGGTGTTCCCACAGTGCTGGCACTTCATCACGCCTGCGAAGATGGAGCGCACGGGCGCGGTGGTGTTCCTTCCACGGGCCTCGGTGGTGCTCAGCCGTGCATTCACGCGTTCGAAAAGCTCTCGGTCAACAGCCGCAGGAAAACGGTGTTCAATCGGTGCCTCAGCGATCCGCTGTTTCGTTCGCTTGCCCTCTACCTTCACCACCCGATGCGGCACGAAGATGCCTATTGCGGCCTTGTTGGCGAGAAGCTTGCGGACGTAAGAACGGTGCCAATACTTCGCCTTCCACGCTCCAGCTCCCCACGTGTCCTCTTTGGTCTCATTGAGGTGAGCGGCGATGCTGTGGACGCCCATGCCTCCGTCAGCCATTTCGAACATCCAGCGCAACAGCGCGGCCCTCTCCTCGATCAGAGCATAGCTGCTGGTGCTCGCGTCCCACCGAAGCCACCCGGGAAGCTTCAGGGTGTACGGTTTGGTTAGCTTCTCCTGTCCCGCGAACTTCTGCCGCCTTGCCGCGTGCGCCTTGGCTACCCGGCTTCCCTTGGTCGCGCTCTCCTCATTGGCGCGTATGAACTTCATCACCATCATCATGAAGAGGAACGGGTCTCTATCGAGTTCCTCAGCGCTGTATTCACGGCCTTCAGACAGGTCCACCACGGTGATCCCTGCCTCTACAATTGCTTCGATGGCGCGGACGGCTTTGCGTGCTGCCTGCCGACTGATGCGGTCAAGATTTTCGACCAGCAGCCAAGAGCCCCGGGGTATTGTGCCGTCGTGCACACGTTCGAGGAACACGCCGAGTTCCCCAGTCTCCAGGTTGGCCCCGGTAAACCCTGAGACGCCTTTGTCCCTGAACGTCAGTTCGTCATCAAGAATGACGTTGTGCGCAGCGGCCCAAGCTTTGGCGGCATCCGTCTGCCGCTGGAGCGAGTGCCCCTTCGCTTGTTCCGGCGTACTGAACCTGATGTAGCTGTATGCCCTCGGGGGCCGCTGCGTATCCACGGCGTGCCTCAGCGGCTGCTCAGGACGTCATCGGTGACCGCGTGGAGCATGTCGTCGACACAGCCCCACCGAACAGCTACGTGGGTCGCCCACGCTTCCAAGCGTTCCCCTTGGGCATGCATGCGCTCAGCGTGATTTAATACGGCCCAGCTCTGCCTTAATGCTGCTGTGGCGATGGTGCGGGCGATGAATGTGGCGATGCGCGTCATGTTCGTCTCCGGTTAGCCCACTATGGGCATCGAGACAATCACATGAGCAGATGATGTCCGCCGGCCGCCGCGATCTCCAGCGCGCGCTTGGCGCTTTCCTGACCCTTGATGTCTCTGAGATCGAGCAGCGTGTCCTCGCGCTCGTGCACCTTCGGCTGCGGGCGCGACAGCACCTGGGTGCCTTTAAAATGGTTGGCGATCTGGATCAGTGATTTGGCC
>JBOHIT010000183.1:0-10252 GCA_050726155.1 Bradyrhizobium sp. | reverse complement strand
CCTCCGTCGTCATCGAGGGCGAGCATTACTGGGACGGTGGCATCTCCTCGAATACGCCGCTCGATTTCGTGCTCGAAGAGGAAGTCGGTCGCGATCTCCTGATCTTCCAGGTCGATCTGTTCAGTGCGCGCGGCGATCTGCCGGCGACATTGCTGGAGGCCGCCGAGCGTGAAAAGGACATCCGCTTTTCCAGCCGCACAAGGATGAACACCGACAAGAACAAGAAGCTGCACAACGCCCGCATGGCGGTGCGCGATCTGATCGGGAAATTGCCGGATTATCTCAAGAACGATCCCTCGGTCGAACTGCTGCGCAAGGCTTCCAAGGAAAACACCGTCACGGTGGTGCACCTGATCTACAAGAGCAAGAATTACGAATCCTCGTCCAAGGATTATGATTTCTCGCATGTCGGCGTGGTCGAGCACTGGAATGCCGGCGCCCGCGACGTGCATTTGTCGATGCGTCACAAGGAATGGCTGGAACGGCCGCAGTCCGGGGAAACCATGGTGACTTACGATCTCACGGGGGAAGACTACAAGACCCCCGAAGGCAAAAAACAGGAGTGAATGGAATGGCTACTTTGAAAGGCAAGACCGCCGTGGTGACCGGCTCGACCAGCGGCATTGGATTGGCTTACGCGCGCGCTTTCGCCGGCGCTGGCGCCAATATCGTGCTCAACGGCATGGGCGTGCCGGCCGATATCGAGAAGGAGCGTTCCGGCATCGAGACCGATTTCAAGGTCCGCGCCGTACATTCGGCCGCCGACATGACCAAGCCCGCCGAGATCGCCGAAATGATCGCGCTCGGCGAGAAGACCTTCGGCTCGGTCGATATACTCGTCAACAATGCCGGCATCCAGTTCGTGTCGCCGATCGAGGAGTTTCCGCCGGAGAAGTGGGAAGCGATCATCGCGATCAACCTGTCGTCGGCGTTCTATGGTATCCGCGCCGCGGTGCCCGGCATGAAGAAGCGCGGCTGGGGCCGTATCATCAACACCGCGTCGGCGCACTCGCTGGTGGCTTCGCCGTTCAAGTCGGCCTATGTCTCGGCCAAGCACGGTATTGCGGGTCTCACCAAGACCGTGGCGCTGGAGCTCGCGACCTTCAAGATCACCTGCAACTGCATCAGCCCCGGCTATGTCTGGACGCCGCTGGTCGAGAAGCAGATCCCCGACACCATGAAGGCGCGCAACCTCACCAAGGAGCAGGTCATCCACGACGTGCTGCTGCAGGCACAGCCGACCAAGGAATTCGTGACCTCCGAGCAGGTTGCCGCCCTGGCACTGTTCCTGTGCGGCGACGATGCTGCCCAGATCACCGGCGCCAATCTGTCGATCGACGGCGGCTGGACCGCGGAGTAGTTTGCTGTCATGCCCCGCGAAAGCGGGGCATCCAGTACGCCGCGGCTTATCGATTGATCACTAGGTTCTCTGGAATACTAGATCACCCGCTTTCGCGGGTGGCGACAGCAACATTCCTTTATTCCGATCGAAATTTTGCGAAAACTGCCTGCATCTCAGCGGTGGTCGCAACTTCTCCAGCATCGATGGAGGGCATGGCCGCATCGATGACCCGCAACTCTTCGGGGGTGGCAATATATTCGTTGCCCCGCAGCCTATTCTTGACCCGGTCCGTTTTTTCGGTCGGCATGGTGAAACGATAGCACGCGAGAGTTCGCGTTCCAATCGCTACTACGACGCACTGCTGGAACCGCGTTTCCCGAACGCCAGCACGTGCAGCCCGAGCCGATGCCGCACGATCCAGAACAGCAGCACGGTCTCGAACGCCAGCGAGATCGTGGTCGCGGCCGCCGCGCCATGGCCGCCGTAGCGCGGCACCAGCAGCAGGCACAGCACCACGTTCATGACAAAGGCGAGCGCATAGGCCAGTGCGCAGATGTGCTGGTGGCCGAGCATGTTGAGCAGACGCTCGACCGGGCCGATCGCCGAACGCACCACGAGGCCGACAGCGGCGATGAACATGATGTCGTAGCCGACCACGAAATGCGGCCCGAACAGCCACAGCAGCGGCTTGCCCAGTGCCAGAAGCACGATCGTGGCGGCGAGCGAGGGCCAGAACGTCCATTGGATCGCATGCATGACATAGGCCGACAGCCGGGCCTTGTCGCCGAGCGCATGATACTCCGCAAAGCGGTGCGCCGTCGTCGCCGACATCGCGTAGTGAATGAAGGAGACCAGCGCCAGCGTCTTCACGACCGCGAAATAGATGCCGACTTCTTCCGACGAGCGGAATTGCTGCAGCATCAGCACATCGGTGTAGGACAACAGCAGATAGAAGCTTTCGACCAGCAGGATTGGCAGCGAGACCGCGAGCCAGCCACGGAAATCATAGGCCTTGGCGCCGGGTTCGATGTGGCCGGCGAGCCGGCGGTTCAGCACCACCATTTGCCCGATCATGGCGAGCCAGACCGCGGCGGCGCTGGCCAGCATCGCGATGGTGGCGCCGAGATTGAAGCCGAGCGCAAAGGCGCCGGCGGTGAGGCCGATGATCAGCGACTGGCGCACGATGAATTGCGGCATCAGGCCAAGCCGCATCCAGTCATGCGAGCGCGCGATGCCGTCCTGGGTGTTGGCGACCACGAAGGCCGGCAGCGTCAGGCAACCGATATAGAGCGGCACGATCGTGTTCGGCTCGATCCACGGCGACAGCGATTTCACGACGCCGGCGAGCAGCAGCGAAACGATCGACGACACCGCAAACGTCATCCAGCGGCTGCCGGACAGGAAGCCCCGCAGCAGCGCGTGTTCGCCGCGTGTGCGGTATTCCGGAATGATCTTTTGTGCGGATGCCGAGATGCCGAAATCCATCATGCTGCCGAGCAGCAGCACCCAGGTCCAGACATAGACATAGACGCCGTAATCCGAGCCGCCCATCCAGCGCGCCAGCAGGATCTGCGAGAGGTAGGCCAGGCCTGCGCTGAGCACGCGGATGATGAAGATGGTGCCGGCCAGCCGTTTTGTCAGCGAGGCCTCGCCCGAGCCGCCAAGCAGGCTGCGAACCATCGACCGCAGGCGTGCGACCGGGCCGGCAGGCGAAGCAGGGGTGGATTCGGTGTCCATCACGGCCACAGCAAGGCATCCTCGAAAGGCGCCGCGAGGCGGCGGCGATACTCCGATCTATCAACGATTCGTTAAGATTCGGTTGGGTGGGGGCGACGAGGAAACTACTGCAAGTTCACATTGAACTCATACGCCTTGTCGCCGCCGACCAGGGTAAATTTAAGCGCGGCGCCGTCGGCGCTTGCGCCCGGCGGCAGGCCATCGAGTTCGAAGGCAAAACGTTTGGCGCCTGACGGGGCGCCCTCGATCAGCTTGGGCACCGGCAACGCCCATTCCGGTGTCGGGCCTTCCACGAACAGGCTGACATCCTTGCCGCCGGGGGCGGTGACGTCGACCAGCACGTTGGCCTTGCCCTCGCGCTTGACGTCGCGAATGGTGAGCGGATTGGGATCGCCGACATTGGCTGGCTTCGGCACCGTGTTGAGCGCGTCGGACAGGTTGCTGTCCTCGGTGCTCGCCACGCTGGCAAAGCCGAGCTCGGCCTTGGCGTCGACCGGGATGCAGAGTTTGTCGCAGACCGCGTAATTGATGTCGGCGCGCAACGTCACCGGCTTGTCGGCATTTTTGGCTACGATCCGCAGCGGCAGCACGACCTGCTGCTTGTAGCCGAGCGAGACGCCGCCCGCGCCGTCGTCGAATTTCATCGGCGCCGGCCACAGCACCGTTACCGCTTCGACATTGTCGGATTTGGAGAAATCAAAGCGCGGCGGGACCCCGGAATCCCCTGGCGTCCGCCAATAGGTTTTCCAGCCCGGCTGCAACTGGATGGAGATACCACCGAGCAGCACGGCGCCGCTGCGCGATCCCGCCAGCAACCGGATCGCGGAATGGGTGTCGCGCTGCCACGGCGAGGAATCCTCGGCGCGAGCGTCGATCGCCGTGCATGCGACAGACAGAGTGGCGGCTATGCCGAGTGCGGCCCGCATGGGAACTATGACGATCATGGGACGTCTTTACAGCCAAGTTCGACCGCAAACCATTGAATTGCTTGTGATCCGCGGCCGAATGAAGCTCTTGGCTCGCCATCCCCGGCTTGATTGACAGAACCGTCACCCGATATCAGGATATGAATCAGCAAGAGAGGCCTTTGCGGATGAGCCCTGAAGGCAAGACACCAAAGACGGCGCGCAAGACGACACTGAAATCCGCTCGCCGCAAGGCCGCCGGCGTCGGCGACAATTCGTCCGGCGACGGCTATCTGGACGGCCAGCTGCTGATTGCCATGCCGGTCATGGGCGATCCGCGCTTCGAGCGTTCGGTCATCTATATGTGCGCGCATTCGTCCGAGGGGGCGATGGGCATCATTGTCAACCGCCCGGCCGGCAGCATCGACTTCCCCGGGCTGCTGGTGCAGCTCGATATCATCAAGACCGCCGACCAGATCAAGCTGCCGGAAAACGCCGAGACCATGAAGGTACTCAAGGGCGGCCCGGTCGATACCGGCCGCGGCTTCGTGCTGCACTCCAGCGATTTCTTCATCAAGGACGCCACCCTCAATATCGACGAGGGCATCTGCCTGACCGCAACCGTCGATATCCTGAAAGCGATCGCCAAGGGGTCGGGACCCAAGCACGCCATCCTGGCGCTGGGCTATGCCGGCTGGGCGCCGGGGCAGCTCGAGAACGAAATCCAGCACAATGGCTGGCTGCATTGCGACGCCGATCCGGATCTGATCTTCGGCGCCGACGTCGACGAGAAATACCAGCGCGCGCTGCGCAAGATCGGCGTCGACGTCGCGATGTTGTCGAACGAAGCCGGGCACGCGTAGCGGCAACCACGGTGTCGTCCCGGCGAAGGCCGGGACCCATAACCACAGGCTTTTGTGGTTATGCAAGATCGTCGAACACCGCCTCTTACAACAATCGGCACGGCGTATGGGTCCCGGCCTTCGCCGGGACGACAGCGGAGTTTTACTCCGCCGCCTGTTGCGCCACCGTCGGCGCGTTGCCGGCCACCGTTGCGCGGCGCATGTCGCGGGGCTGCGACTGATCGTAGCGGCGCACGCGGTGCATGGTCTGGCGGTTGTCCCACATCACGAGGTCATGCAGCGTCCATCGGTGGACGTGGACGAATTCGGGTTGCGTGGCGTGCTCGTTGAGGTCGCGCAGCAACAGCCGCGCTTCCGGCATCGTCATCCCCCTGATGGCGCCGGCATGTGACGAGAGATACAGCGACTTGCGGCCGTGAACCGGATGGGTGCGCACCAGCCGCTGCAGCACCGGCTTGAACAACTGCTTCTCTTCATCGGTGTAATCGAGGAAGCCGAGCGAGCCGCGCGAATACATCAGCGAATGCTCGCAGATCATGTCCTCGATCTCGGCCTTGGTCTCGTCATCGAGTGCATCATAGCCCGCGCGCATGTCGGCGAATTCGGTGTTGCCGCCCTTCGGGTTCACCACCCGCGCCGACAGCAGCGAGAACTTCGCTGGAATGGGGCGGAACGAACTGTCGGAATGCCACAGGCAATTACCGAGGTTGAACAGGTTGATGCGGCTGTCGCGCGGCAACGGCTTGCCGTCCTTGCCGAGGTTGGAGACGTCGTTGAGTCCGGTCTGGAGCCGCGAATCCTCCGGCTTGACGACACTGCCGCCGCGCGGATTTTCGCGCTCGCCAAAATTCAGCGCGAACGCCATCTGCTGCTCGTCGGTGACGTTCTGGTCGCGAAACAGCAGCACGGCGTATTTGTCCATGCCGGCTTCGATGTCGGTGGCCTCCTGCGGCGTCAAAGGCTTGCGCAGATCGACGCCGGAAACCTCGCCGAAAAAATGCTTGCCGAGCTGCCGGATCGTGACCGTCATGGCGTTTTCTCCGTAAAGCGGCGGGCGGTTGGTCCCGCTTCGTTTGGTAAAAAACTACTCCCTGACGGGGCCAAGTCAACGTTGCGTCAACGTTCCGGCTGCATGCCCGCTACGCGTTTCGCGCCATCAGGCCGCCGTCCACCGGAATAACGACGCCGGTCAGGTAGGCTGCCGCCGGCAGGCACAGGCTCAGCGTCATGTGGGCGACTTCCTCGGGATCGCCGTAGCGGCCGAGTGCGGTGCGGCGCTTGGCGTAGATGGTCTTGTGCTCTTCCGAAATCCGCTCGGTGATCCCGGTCCGGATCGGTCCCGGGCAGATGCAGTTCACGGTGATGCCCTCGCGGCCCAGTTCCACGGCGAGCGCGCGGGTTAGGCCCGTCACGCCGGCTTTCGCGGCGGCGTAGGGACTGTTGGTCGCGGTCGCGCCGAGCGCTTCGGTGGAGGCGATGTTGACGATCCGCGGGCATTTGGATTGGCGCAGATGCGGCAGCGCGGCACGGATGATGCGCGGATGTGCGGTCAGCATGACCGCCAGCGCCTTGGTCCAGGCTTCGTCATAGCCGTCGGCGTCGATCGCGGCGCGCAGCGACAGGCCGGCATTGTTGATGACGATATCGAGGCCGCCGAAATGCGCGGCGACCGCGCTGACGACTCTCTTGATGTCATCGCCCTTGGCGACGTCGAGCGTCCAGGCTTTCGCGGTGCCGCCCCTTGCGGTGATTTCATCGGCGACAGCCTGGGTGGCCTCGGCGTTGAGATCGGTGACGGCAACCTTGGCGCCCTCGGCGGCGAACACCAGCGCGGTGGCGCGGCCCATGCCGCTGGCGGCGCCGGTGACGAGAACGGTCAGGCCCTTGACCGATCGGCTGAGCTCTCTGAAATCTGACATGGCGGAATCTGACCTAGAATGAGTAGCAAAAAATTTGTGCATTGCGTTGCAGGATTGACAAGGCTGGCACTGATCCGCAGACAGGTCAAACCAAGCAGCAACAGGATGCAACGGTGACCAAACTTTCCGGTCCGCAGATTCGTCGCCTGGAGATTTCGGACGGTGCCCTGTTCCGGGAGATCCGGCTGGAAGCGCTGGTGAAAAGCCCTGAAGCGTTCGGCAGCACGTTCGAACGGGAAAATGCGCAACCGTTAGCGTGGTTTGAGGCGACGCTTGATCGTGCAGATATTTTCGGCGCGTTCCTCGATGGCTCGCTCGCCGGAATGGCCGGATATTCCGCGCGGGAAAATTCCAAGCAGGCGCACGAGGGGCTGCTCTGGACCATGTATGTCCGCGCCGCGGCGCGGAATTCGGGTGTCGGAAAAGCCCTGGTTGCGGCGGTGCTCGACCATGCACGCGGGCGCGTCGAGATGGTTCAATTGACCGTGGTGAGCGAGAACGAAGGCGCGCGCCGGCTCTATCGCGCCATGGGCTTTGTCGAATACGGTTATGAAAAGAAAGCCCTCAAATACGACGGGCGATATTACGACGAGGTTCTCATGGTCCACTGCCTCGACGACCACTGAGCTACCCCAAACAAGAAAAGGATGCGCACCGATGAACGAACTCGATTTCAGCGGCAAGCAGGTGCTGGTGGTCGGCGGTTCCAGCGGGATCGGCAACGGCATCGCGCAGGCGTTCCGCACCAAAGGCGCGCGCGTCGCGGTCTGCGGCACCCGCGCCAATGCGGCGGATTATTCCGCCGGCGAAGGATCTGACCTCACCGGCCTCGACTATGCGCAGCTCGACGTCAGCAACGCGGCGGCGATCGAGAATTTCAAGCCGCCATTCGCAGGCCTCGACGTGCTGGTGCTGGCGCAGGGGGCGGTGATCTACCGGCGCGGCGAATTCGAGATGGATGGCTTTCGCAAGGTGCTCGAAGTCAACCTGATGAGCCTGATGGCCTGTGCGACGAAATTCCACGCGATGCTGAGCGCCGGCAAGGGCTCGCTGATCATCGTCAGTTCGACTGCGGCCTATCATTCGACCATGGGCAATCCCGCTTACAACGCTTCCAAGACCGGCGCCGTCGGGTTGACGCGCACGCTCGGCGAGGCCTGGGCCGAGAACGGCATCCGCGTCAACGGCATCGCGCCGGGCCTGGTCGACACCAAGATGACCAAGGCGACGACGGCGAATCCGAAGCGCCTCGAAGGCGCGCTCGAGCGGATTCCGTTGAAGCGTCTCGGCACGCCCGCCGATATGGCGGGCGCCGCCTTGTTCCTGGCGTCGCCGCTGGCGTCCTATGTGATCGGCCAGACCATCGTGGTCGATGGCGGTCTCATTCTCTAAGTAGCGTTTCCAAGCGAAGCGGGTTGCGGTTCGCGTAAAGGAAACGCGTCAAGACATAGACCACGCAGGAACTTGCGAGCCTCTCATCGGTTACTTCCCCTGAAACAGGGAGTGATCGTGATGGACAAGGATCGGATTGCAGGCTCGGCGAAGGATTTCGCCGGCAAGGTCGAAGGCGCCGTCGGCAGCATGACGGGTGATGCGAAGACGCAGGCCGAGGGCCGCGCGCGCGAAGCCGCCGGCACGGTGCAGAATTTATACGGCCAGGCCAAGGATGCCGCGAACGACGTCGCCGACGCCGCGGTCAACTACGCCAAGGATGCCTATGACAACAGCGGCGACACCCTCCGCGACGGCCAGAAGGCGATGGCGAAGACCGTGCAGGATAATCCGCTCGGAGCGCTCCTGGTCGCCGGCGGAATTGGATTTGCACTGGCGCTGTTGATGACGCGCCAGCCGCGCCGCCCGGCGCCGCGCTGGCGGTATTACGGCTAAGCGCAGTCCGTCATCCCCCGGTGCACATCGGGGAATCCAGATGTTGTGGAGCGAAATTCCGGGTGCGCGTGAAAGCGCGCCCCGGAATGACTCATGTCTAATTTTATCGCGTGAAGGCGCCTGCCGGCACTTCGGCCGACCGTCCGACGTTACCCGGCGGCCGTGGCGCGGCCGGATTTACCGGGCCAGGCGCGCGCGGTGCTGGTGCAATCTGGCGCGGCGGCGCGGTGCCGAAGCCGAAGAAATCGCGCACCGCCGGCTGTTCGGTCTGGGCCGGCTGGGCAGGGCGGAATTGTCTTTTCGCTGGCGCGGGTTTCGGCGGTGCCGCGGGCGCGGCCGCCGGCGCCGTTCCATCCGGCGTGGTGGAGGCGACCGGCGAATCGCCCTTGGCCTGTTCGCGGCCGATCTCGCGGCGCGGCCAGGCGAAATCATCGGCGCGGCCGGCCGGTGCGGCCAACGGTTCGCCCTTCACCAAAGTGCGCGCGGCCAGTGCATCGACCGACGCTGGACGCGAGCCGGGTCCGCCGAGCAATTGATCGGTGCCGACCGACGAGGCCACCAAGGGGAGGATCGGTCCGGCCAGCGGCCGTGGTGCGGGCTGGCCCGGCACGGCGTTGGCGTCGGGCGTCGCCGGTTCGACCGGCAGCGCGATCGGCCCCGAGCGCGAGGCCAGTAGCCGCGTCACTTCACGCTCGACATAGTGCGCGAGCTTGCGCGCGCCGGGCTTGGTGAAATACACGCCGTCAGAGGTACGCAGCTGGCGAATCTGGCCTTCGAAATCGGGGCCCTTCTGCAGGAAGCGGCCGGCTTCGTCGACAAAACCGTCCCAGACATCGACATAGGTGATGCCGGCCTTGGCCGACGCGTCGCGGTACAGCGCATCGAGGAACAGCATGTCGGCGGTACCCTTGACGCCGCGCACCGCGGGCAGACCGACCCACAGCACCGGCACGCCCTTGGACTTCAGGACGCCGATCATCTCCTCGATTTTCTTGGCGTAGAGCTCGACCCAGCGCTCGTCGCGGAATTCATAGAGGCCGCCGGCCGCGCGCGCGGTTTTCTCGGGGGCTGCGGCCGGCGTGTCGGTGTCGGCATCGTCGGCGGCCTCGGCATCGGCGGCCGGCTTGTCATCGTGCTTGGCGGCGGTATCCGCCGTGCCATCGGGCTTGGCGCCGGGCTTGGTATCGTTCTTGGCGTCGGCCGGCTTCTTCTTGTCGTCTTTCTTGTCGGCCTTCGATTTATCGACCGCCGGCTCGCGCATCGCGACGCGGTCGTTGAGGCCGAGCATGACGACGATGGCGTCGGGCTTTTCGGCGGCGAGGATGCCGCGCGCGGCGGCGGCCCAATCGGATGGTTCGCCCCTCGGCTGATATTTGATCAGGCCGGAGACGGTCCGGTGTTTGCGGATCACGCCCATGTCCGGCTGTTCGGAGTAGGCGTCTTCGAGGCCGTAGCCGAGCCAGTCCGCCATCGCGTCGCCGAGCACCAGCACGTTACGTTCGGCTACGCCGTCGCGCTTGGCCGGCGCCGGCGCCCGGGAGAAATCCTGGCGTGGCGCTTGTTGCTGCTGCGGGGCCTGCTGCTGGAATGGCGCAAAGA
>JBOHIT010000182.1:0-8405 GCA_050726155.1 Bradyrhizobium sp. | reverse complement strand
CTATTATGGCGGCCGCGACATGGACATGGGTCCATCGGCATGCCTGCGCATCGGCGATATCAGGGTGGTCGTGAGTTCGTACAAGGCGCAGCTCGCGGATCAATCGATGTACCGTTATGTCGGGATCGAGCCGACCGAGCAGGCGATCCTGGTCAACAAGAGTTCGGTGCATTTCCGCGCCGACTTCGAGCCGATCGCCGAGACGCTGCTGATCTGCGCCGCTCCCGGCGCGATGCCGGCCGATACCGCAACCCTGCCCTGGACGCGGCTGCGTCCAGGTATCCGCCTCAAGCCGAACGGCACGCCATTCGCGCCGCCCTCACCTCGTTCAACCCTCACCGGATAACAGACATGCCCACCATTGAACGCATCGACGGCTATGCCGAGGAACTCACCGCGATCAGGCGCGATCTTCATGCCCATCCGGAGATCGGCTTCGAGGAGGTCCGCACCTCCGGCATCGTCGCCGAAAAGCTGACGCAATGGGGCATCGAGGTGCATCGCGGCCTCGGCGGCACCGGCGTGATCGGCGTGCTCAAGGGCAAGGGCAATGGCGGCAAGAAGATCGGCCTGCGCGCCGACATGGACGCGCTGCCGATGGAAGAGAACACCAATCTGCGCTGGCGCTCGACCATTCCCGGCCGCTTCCACGGCTGCGGCCACGACGGCCACACCACCATGCTGCTCGGCACCGCGCGCTATCTCGCCGAGACCAGGAATGTCGCCGGCACCGTGCATTTCATCTTCCAGCCCGCCGAAGAAGGCCTCGGCGGCGCGCGTGCGATGATCAAGGACGGTTTGTTCCAGAAGTTTCCCTGCGACGAGGTCTATGGGCTGCACAACGCGCCGGACCTGAACCATGGCGAGATCGCGATCCTGCCCGGCCCGGCGATGGCCGGCGCCGACTTCTTCGACATCGTCATCGACGGCTACGGCGCGCATGGCGCGATGCCGGAACGCTCCAAGGACGCCGTCATCATCGCCACGACGCTGGCGCAGGCGCTGCAGACCGTCGTCAGCCGCAACGTGCCCCCGCATCATCCGGCGGTGCTGTCGATCACGCAGATCCATGCCGGCTCGGCCTACAACGTCATTCCGGGCCAGGCCAGGCTGTGCGGCACCGTCCGCGCCTTCGACGATGGTGTGCGCGCACTGATCCGCGAGCGCATGCGCGCGATCTGCGCCGGCATGGCCGCCGCCTTCCAGTGCGAGATCCATGCCGACATCCGCGACACCTTCAGCGTGCTGGTGAACCAGGAAGAGCAGTCGCAGATCGTGGCCGCGGTGGCGCGCACGGTGGTCGATCCGGATAAGGTGATCACCCGCACCGAGCCGAAGATGGGCAGCGAGGATTTCGCCGACATGATGCAGACGGTGCCCGGCGCTTATTTCTGGGTCGGCCATGAAGGCTCGGTGCCCGTCCACAATCCCGGCTACGTTCTCGACGACAAGATTCTGCCGATCGGCGCCAGCATGTTCGCGCGCATCATCGAGACCCGTATGCCGGCAGGTGCCCATGCATAAAGCCAAGAGGGAAGCAGAGGTCACGTCGCTGCACGATCTCAGCGCCGTCGACCTAATCGCAGGCTATCGCGCCAAGCAGTTCTCGCCGTCGGAAGTGCTGGAGGAAGTGATTTCCCATGTCGCGGTGTGGGAGCCGCACATCAAGGCGCTCTATCTGTTCGATCCCGGCGGCGCGCGCGCCGTGGCCAAAGCGTCGACCGATCGCTGGGTGAAGGGTGAGCCGGTCGGCACGCTCGACGGCGTGCCGGTTACCATCAAGGACAATATCGCAACCAAGGACCAGCCGGTGCCGCTTGGTGCGGCCAGCGTCAAGCACGTGCCGTCGCCCAAGGACGCCCCGCCTGCCGCGCGGCTGCGCGAGGCCGGCGCCATCATCTTCTCCAAGACCACGATGCCGGACTACGGCATGTTGTCGTCGGGGCTTTCGAGCTTCCATCCCCTCACCCGCAACCCCTGGGATCTCAGCAAGAACCCCGGCGGCTCCTCGTCCGGCGCGGGCGCTGCCGGAGCGGCCGGTTATGGCCCGCTGCATCTCGGAACCGATATCGGCGGCTCGGTGCGGTTGCCGGCATGCTGGTGCGGCCTGGTCGCGCTGAAGCCCAGCCTCGGGCGCGTTCCGGTCGATCCGTTCTATGTCGGCCGCGTCGCCGGGCCGATGACCCGCATTGTCGACGATGCCGCGCTGATGATGAGCGTGCTGTCGCGGCCTGACCGGCGCGACGGCATGAGCCTGCCCGCGCATGAAATCAACTGGAAGGCGCTCGACAAGTCGCCGCGCAAACTGCGGATCGGGTTGATGCTCGATGCCGGCGCCGGGCAGCCGCTGCAGAAGGAAGTACGTGAGGTCGCCGTGAAGGCGGCCAAGGCGTTCGAATCCGCCGGCGCCATCCTTACCGAAGTCGACGGCATTTTAACGCGCGAAATGCTCGATGGCCTCGACAATTTCTGGCGCGCGCGGTGTTGGGACGACCTCTCCAGGCTTTCGCCGGAGGAGCGCAGCAAAACGCTGCCCTACATCCATCAATGGGCGGAAACCGGCGCAAAACTTTCCGGCGTCGACGTCGTCAGGGGCTTCAACGCCACCATGGCGATCCGCACCGCCGCGGCAAAGCTGTTCTGCGACCTCGACTACGTGATCTCGCCGGTTTCGCCGGTGGTGAACTTCCCGGCCGAATTCGCCTCCCCGGTCAACGATCCCCAACAGCCGTTCGAGCATATCGCCTACACCGTGCCGTGGAATATGTCTGAAAATCCGGCTGTCTCGATCAACGGCGGTTACGACAAGAAGGGCTTTCCGATCGGCGTCCAGATCGTCGGACGGCGTTTCGACGATCTCGGCGTGCTCGGCATGGCCAAGGCGTTCGAGAGCCTGCGCGGCCCGCAAAAGCCGTGGCCGGCCCCGCCGAAGAAGTAATAATCCATCCGTCATTCCGGGGCGGCGCGAAGCGACGAACCCGGAATCTCGAGATTCCGGGTCTGGTCCTTCGGACCATCCCGGAATGACGGCGCAACAAACTCAAAAACATGACACCGAGAGGAAACACCATGGCGTACGAGACCATCAAATACGAGGTCGCCGAGCAGATTCTCACCATCACCCTGAATCGGCCCGACAAGCTCAACGCCTTCAACGGCACCATGCAGCAGGAACTGATCGACGCGTTCGATGCGGCCGACAAGGACGACAATGTCCGCGCCATCATCGTGACCGGCGCCGGCCGCGGCTTCTGCGCCGGCGCCGACCTCTCCTCCGGCGCCAACACCTTTGACCGCGACGCGCGGCGCGGGCCGGTGAAACGGCTGGCCGACGGCACGGTGGATTACAGCGATCCGCAGGTGCGTGACGGCGGCGGACAGGTGACGCTGCGCATTTTCAAGTGCCTGAAGCCGGTGATCGCGGCGGTCAACGGCCCGGCGGTCGGTATCGGCGTCACCATGCTGCTGGCGATGGATATTCGTATCGCCTCCGAGGCCGCGCGTTTCGGTTTTGTGTTTTCCCAGCGCGGCATCGTGCCGGAGGCCGCCTCGAGCTGGTTCCTGCCGCGCCTCGTCGGCATCGCGCAGGCGCTGGAGTGGTGCTACACCGGCCGCGTCTTCCCGGCGCAGGAGGCGCTGGCCGGCCGCCTCGTCAGCAAGGTGGTGCCGCCGGATGATCTGCTGCCGACCGCCCGCGCGCTCGCCAAGGAAATCGCCGCGAAGACCGCGCCGGTCTCGGTGGCGCTGATCCGGCAGATGATGTGGCGGATGCTCGGCGCGGACGATCCGATGGAAGCCCACAAGGTCGACAGCCGCGGCATTTACGCACGGGGTCGTTCGGACGACGTCAAGGAGGGTGTGGTCTCGTTCCTGGAAAAGCGTCCGGCACAGTTCAAGAACAAGGTTTCATCCGACATGCCCGACTATTACCCGTGGTGGGACGAGCGGGAGTATAAGTGACGGCGCAGCGGTCGTCCCGGGATAGCCAAGACGGCGTCGTCCTGCTGCATGGCATCAGCAGGACGGCCCTGTCATTCCGGAAAATGCAGGCCGCGCTCGAGGCCGCCGGCTTCGCCACGCTGAACATCGATTATCCCAGCCGTCATCACGCGCTCGAAGCGCTGGCTGAGCACATCCATCCCGCCGTCACAAAGCTAGCCACTGCGGTCGAAGGCCAGCTTCACTTCGTCGGCCATTCGATGGGCGGCCTGCTCGCCCGCGCCACCATTTCCAGATACCGGCCGGAGCGTCTGGGCCGCGTGGTCATGCTCGGCACGCCCAATGGCGGCAGCGAGATCGCCGACCGCTTGAAAAATGTTGCGCTCTACCGCGCCTGGTTTGGGCCCGCAGGGGCGCAACTCGTAACGGCGCGCGATGCCGCCACCAGCGCGCTGTTTCCGCCGATCGATTATCCCGTCGGCATCATCGCGGGAAACCGGTCGATCGATCCGGTATCTTCGCTGTACCTGCCCAAGCCGCATGATGGCCGGGTGTCGGTGGAGAACACGAAACTCGACGGGATGACCGACCACATCGTGATCGGCACCTCGCATCCCTGGTTGCCGGGGAATAGACTGGCGATCGCGCAGACGATTGCGTTCTTGAGGGATGGGAAATTTAGCAGCTCGTCATTGCCTGCGACAAACGCGAAGCGTTTGCGCAAGGGAGCGTAGCGACGAAGCAATCCACACTTCGTTCTATCGAAGTCGCCGTGAGATGGATTGCTTCGCTTCGCTCGCAATGACGGATGGGCTACGACCCCATCGTCAGCGCTACCCGGCCGATTGCCTTGCGCTCGATCAACAGCCGCATCGCGCGGGCGTAGTCCTCCAGCGGCAGGCGGTGCGAGATATTGGGGCGGATTTTTCCGGCTTCGGCCCACTGCGTCAGCGCCTTGATCCTGACTTCCCCAAGTGCGGGATTTTTCCGCACCGCTTCGCCAGCGCGCACCCCAAGAACGCTGGCGCCCTTGATCATCAGCAAATTGGTTTTGGCCAGACCGATTCCGCCGGTGAAGCCTATGATCAAGAGCCGCGCGCCCCAGTTGATGCAGCGCATCGAATTTTCGAATACTTCGCCACCGACGGGATCGAACACCACATCCGCGCCGCGCCCGTCGGTAATACGCTTGACGGCATCGCGAAACGGTTCCTGGTCGTAGCGCACGAGATGATCGGCGCCCCTCGCCTTGGCAATCGCCAGCTTTTCGTCGCTCGACGCGGTCGCGATCACGATGGCGCCGAGCATCTTGCCCATTTCGACCGCGGCAAGGCCGACGCCGCCGCCGGCGCCATGCACCAGCAGCACTTCGCCCGGCTGTACCTGCCCCCGGTCGATCAGCGCGTGATAGGCCGTGCCGTGGCCGGCCAGGAACGTCGCACCCTCCGCATAGTCGAAGGTCGACGGCAGCGGCACCAGTTGTGAGGGCGTGGTCACAGCCTCATCGCAATAGGCGCCATGGCGCATCTTGACGATCACCCTGTCGCCAACTTTGACACCCTTGGCGTCGTTGACCTCGACGACGTCGCCGGCGGCTTCGACGCCCGGCGTGAACGGCAAGGGCGGCTTGAGCTGATACTGCCCCGCCGCCATCAATATGTCCGGAAAATTGATCCCGGCGGCCTTGATCGCGACGCGCACCTGCCCCGGCACCAGCGGTGTCGCGGCAAATGTTTCGAGGTGCAAACTCTCGGGCGGGCCGAGTTCGCGGCAGACGACGGCTTTCGGCATCAGGCGGCCTTCTCTTGGAGGCGCAGCACGGCTTCGCGGATCAGCGGCATCCGGTCGTTGCCAAAATACATGTCTGATTTGCCAACGAAGATGGTCGGCGATCCAAAGCCGCCGCGCGCCATGACTTCGTCGGTGTTGGCCTTGAGCTGGTCCTTGATCGCCTGCTCGCCAATGCCGGCAAAGAACTTGACGTGATCGATGCCGGCGCTCTTGCACACTTCCGTCAGCACCGAATCCTGCGAGATGTCCTTGTCGCCGCCCCAATAGGTCTCGAACACCGCGCGCGCGAACGGCACCATGTGCTTTTCAGATTCTTTGCCGAGCCAGATGCAGCCGCGCATCGCCTTGACGCTGTTCACCGGAAATACTGTCGGCGGCATCTTGATCGTAAGGCTGGCGGAGCGCGCCCAATCCGCAAGATCCTTTTTCATGTAGCGCGCCTTCAGCGGCACCGGCGTCTCGCGCTGGGCGTAGACGCTGGGATTGACCGTGTTGAAAATGCCGCCGACCAAAATCGGCCGCCACGAAATTTCCACACCCAATTCCCTGGCGAGCGGCTGGATGTTGTGGAAGGCGAGATAAGTCCAGGGACTGGAGCAGTCGAAGAAGAATTCGATCATGGCGTTTCCTTTGTGTTTCAACACCGTCATTGCGAGCGAGGCGAAGCAATCCATGCTCATCGCAAAGGAAGTGTGGATTGCTTCGTCGCTTCGCTTCTCGCAATGACGGAGTGGTTGGTTGTCACTTCCGTCCGACCATTTCCTTCGCCTTCTGGCCGAACATGTTCTTGCGGGCTTCCTCGTCGAACGGCTCCTTCACGAACTTGCCGATCGCCAGCCCCGCCTGCACCTGCGGCCGGGCGCGCACTTCGGCGTACCAGCGCTTGATGTTGGGATAATCGTCGAGCGTAAAACCCTGCGCCTTGTGGGTCATGGTCCAGGGGAAGCAGGCGATATCGGCGATCGAATAGTCGCGACCGGCTACATAAGCCCCGGTCTTGCCCAATTGGGTATCGAGCACGCGATACAGCCGCGTGGCCTCGTCGCGGTAGCGCTCGATCGCGTACGGGATTTTTTCACTGGCATAGAGCGCGAAATGGCCGTGCTGGCCGAGCATGGGCCCTAGCCCACTCATTTGCCACATCACCCACTGCACCACGTGGGAGCGGCCGCGGATGTCCGCAGGGAGAAAGCGGCCGGTCTTCTCGGCGAGATAGATCAGGATCGCCCCGGTCTCGAACACCGAAAACGGTCCGCCGCCGTCGTCCGGCGCATGGTCGACGATGGCCGGAATGCGGTTGTTCGGGCTAACAGCCAGAAATTCCGGCTTGAACTGCTCGCCGGCGCGGATGTTGACGGGCATCACGGTATAGGGAAGCCCAAGTTCTTCCAGCATGATCGAGATTTTCCAGCCATTGGGCGTCGGCGCGTAATGCAGGTCGATCATGGCTCCCCTAGCTGCCCACTCCGGATTATTCCCGGAGCTGGCGACTTTTGTTGTTCTGTACGGCGATCATAAGACATGGCAGACAGGCGCTCAAACAAAACCGACCGGGAGGCTCCCATGCTGTTTCCAACGACGATCGCCGGCTCCTTGCCGAAGCCGGAATGGCTGGCCGAGCCGAACACGCTGTGGGCACCCTGGAAATCCAAAGGCGATGAGCTCGCCCGCGCCAAGCGCGACGCCACCATGCTGGCGGTGAAGCTGCAGGAGGATTCCGGCGTCGATATCGTCACGGAGGGCGAGCAGGCCCGCCAGCATTTCGTCCACGGCTTTCTGGAAAAGGTCGACGGCATCGATTTCGCCCACAAGGTCGAGATGGGCATCCGCAAAGACCGCTACAAGGCGATGGTGCCGCAGGTGGTGGCGCCGCTGACGCTGAAAGGCCGCGTTCACGCCGATGAAGCCCGCGTCGCCCGCGCCCATACCAGGCACAAGCTGAAATTCACTTTGCCCGGCCCGATGACCATCATCGACACCGTGGCCGACGGTCATTATGGCGACCGCGTCAAGATGGCGTTCGCCTTTGCCGAATTGCTGAACGAGGAAGCCAAGGCGTTGCAGGCCGATGGCGTCGATATCATCCAGTTCGACGAGCCCGCCTTCAACGTATTCATGGACGAGGTTTCGGATTGGGGCATCAAGGCGCTGGAGCGCGCCGCCCAGGGGCTGACCTGCGCCACCGCCGTGCACATCTGCTACGGCTACGGCATCAAGGCCAATACCGACTGGAAGCAGACGCTGGGCAGCGAATGGCGGCAGTACGAGGAGATCTTCCCGGCGATCGCGAAAAGCTCGATCCAGCAGGTTGCGATCGAGTGCCGCAATTCCAAGGTGCCGCTGGATTTGCTGGGACTGTTGACAGGCAAGATCGTCCAGGCCGGCGTGATCGATGTCGCCAGCGACACGGTCGAGACTGCCGAGGATGTCGTCAAGGTGATCGACGCGGTGTCGAAATTCGTGCCGAAGAGCAACATCGTCGCCACCACCAATTGCGGCATGGCGCCAATGCGCCGCGATATTGCCGAGGCGAAACTCGCCGCGCTCGGCGCCGGTGCAAAACTGGCGCGGCAGAGATTGGGGTGATTTTCTCGTCATTGCGAGCGCAGCGAAGCAATCCATCGCACGGCAAGCGGAGGGATGGATTGCTTCGTCGCTTCGCTCCTCGCAATGAC
>JBOHIT010000181.1:0-10626 GCA_050726155.1 Bradyrhizobium sp. | reverse complement strand
CACGCTGCGCAAGACCGGCGACTTCAAGACCTCGCTGACCTACTACACCAAGGCGATCGAGATGGCGCCGGAGCACAAGGCCGCCCGCGAATATCTCGGCGAGCTCTATGTCGAGACCGGCAACATGGAGAAGGCCAAGGAGCAACTTGCCGTTCTGGCAAAGCTTTGTCCCGGCGGCTGCGAGGAGCGCGAGGACCTGCAAAAGGCGATCAACGCCAAATCGGCCAGCAACTGACGGCCATGCGAAGCGGGCGTAAACGCGCCCGCTTCGTCCATTCCGACCGCTCGTATCGCGCCGGGTTTATGGGCGTTTGGAGGATCTGCCATGCGCGATGATATCGTCCTGCTCGTCGGCCGCCTGCTGCTGGCGTGGATATTTCTGCATGAGGGCGCCTTCCTGCTCGCCAATTACAGCGCGTCATCGGCCGCCTTGGCGAAGATGGGTGCGCCTTCATTCGCGCTGGCGCCGGTGATCGCCTTGCAACTCGTCGCCGGCGTCAGCATCGCGGCCGGCTGGTACGCGCGATGCGGCGCGCTGGCGCTCGGCCTGTTTTGCCTTGCGACCGCGGTGCTGTTTCACAGCAACTTTGCGATTCGCAACGAACTGCTGCATCTCGAAAAGGATATCGCCATCGCCGGCGGCATGTTCGTGCTTGCCGTGTGCGGGGCAGGGCGCTGGTCGATGGACGGCAGGCGAATCCCGCCGCTGTCTTGAAGCGCAGTTTCCGCAAACTCCGTGGTCATCCCCCGAGTGAACGTTATGCGTTTATCTTGGACGCCGCGCCCTCGCGTCTCGAAGGATGGCCGCATGCACCGAGCCAGTCAACCTTCGAGGCTCGCTCAAGTCTGCGATGCGAGAGCATCGCATAGCTCGCACCTCCTGAGTGAGCCCCACTGAGCTCATCCCGGGATGACGGTAAACTGCTTTCACCGCATGGCCGCGCGCGGTGAATTTCTGATCGCCGAAGCGTGATGCCGATGGCGGAAATATCGCCGCACTGATGTGAGTCTTGTTCTCTGACGATCCACATCGATAACCGTGGGTCGATAATGAGGAGAAGACCAGTGACTGGAATCAAGTGGTTCGGTATGGCTGCCGTTCTGTCGATGCTGATCGCGGCTCCCGCGTCGACGCAGCCGATGATCGATGAGCCGGGGATGTTCGCATTTGTCTATCCCAATGGCGATCTCGGTATCGCGTCAACACGCCGCGACCGAAAGCCATGACGATGTCCCCTCCGGGTCGAGTGAAACGCGCTCAATCCGTCAAGCCTCATTGAGGCAGGAAAAATTTCAACACGTGGCCGTGAGCGAAACGTGATGAAAAATTATCGCGGGCCCGCGAATATCTGAGCCTGTACGACGCTCTCTCTCTCAGAGGAAACAATCCTCGCGTGGGAGGTTCAGGTGAAAATACTCAAAGGCATTCTACTCGGCAGCGTTGTGGCGTGGGCGGGGCAGGCTTTCGCAGCGGAGGACACGTCGTCGGAAATCCGCACGCTGCAGACCAGATTAAAACAGCTCGAGCAGCGCATTGAAAATAAGGGGCGCAAGGAAAAAGAATACGAAGCGCAGGCGAGGGTCAAGATGGCGTCGGCCTACAAGGCGTCGCCGTTCGATCCATGTCCCGCCGGCAAGGTCTGCTACAAGGGCGTCACGCTGACGTTCGGCGGCTGGATCGATCTGACCGATATCTACCGCACCCGCAACCTCTCATCCGACGTCGGATCGGTTTACAACTCGATTCCTTTCAGCGGGAACAGGAACTACAACATCGCGGAAAATCGCTTCTCGGCGCGCACCAGCCGATTGTCGCTGCTGGCGGAAGGCAATGTTAATCCCGAGATCGGCATCAAGGGTTACGGCGAGATCGATTTCGAAAGCGCCGGCGCTTCCTCGAACCCCGTTGCGACCAACTCGTTCACGCCGCGCATGCGTCAGGCGAGCATCGAAATCGACCGCAACGATCTCGGCTTGCATCTGCTGGCCGGTCAGACCTGGTCGCTCACCGCACCGAGCAAGGTCGGTATCGATCCGCGCAGCATCGATGGGCCGCCCGTGGTTGACTTCGAGTCCGTTCCCGGCATCTACGCGGCACGGCAACCGGGCGTTCGCATCTGGAAGGATTTTGGACCGGAGTTCAAGCTCGCAGTGTCGGCCGAGAGTGCCCAAACCATCTTCGTCGGCGGCAATGGCGACTTTCGTGGTGCGACTGCGTTCGTTGGAACTCCGGCATCGGGACCGCAGGGAGTCGTGACCCCCAACATCCTCTTCGGCGTGACAGGCCCGGGCGGAAGCTTCTTTAACCCTCTGACCAACCTCTCTCTTAATCGCGTGCCGGACGTCACCGTCAAGGCCGCGTGGGATCCGATGATCGGAGGCAACAAGCTGCACGTCGAAGCCTGGGGGCTCTATCGCGAACTCCTGGATCGCTCCAATTTCGTAAACCACAGCGTCAGCAGTTTCGCCGTCGGCGGGCATGTTGCGTACGAGATCGTCCCCAAGTTTCTCGATCTCCAGTTCACGGCCGCGCAGGGAGCGCTGGGCCGCTTCAGCGCAAGCCCGCTCAGCGACGCGACGTTCCGGGAGGACGGCACGTTCCAGGTCCTTCCGATCCTCGGGGTTCAGGTGGGACTCACCTGGCATGCGACGCCGGTGCTCGACATCTACGGCTACGCGGGACTCGAGAAGACGAAAGCGACATTCTCGTTCGGGTCCAATGGCGCGCCGTTCGGCTTCGGAAATCCTGCCTACGACAATCGCGGCTGCAACGTGGAAAACTCGCCGGCATCCCAGTGCAACGGCAACACGTCGCAGGTCCGGCAGCTCACTGGCGGCTTCTATCATACGCTGCATCAGGGGACGTTCGGAGCGGTCAAGGTCGGCACGCAATACTCCTACACCCAGCGGTTCGCGTTTGAAGGTGTCGGCGGAGCACCGAAGACCGACGAACACATCGTCATGACGCAGCTCCGTTACTATCCGTTCTGAAGCGGGGCAGAGACATGTCGAAAGAACGAAATACCCGGCTGCAGCACTACTACCTGATCAGCCGGATGGCGCATGTGATCGGGCGGAGCGGTCTTGCCGTGGCCGGTGCGTTGTGCGGGACGTTTGTCACCGCGCAAATGTCAAAGGCCCATGTCGCGCTGTTCGGCACGGTCGGATTCTTCGCCGTGATGGTCCTGGCCGGAATGATCGGCTTTTATCTGGGGATCGATATTCCTCGGCTGCCGCCCGAAGTCGCAGGCCAACGGCTCAAGATGGACCCGGTCGAATGGCTCAGTGCCGCCGGCACGTTCCTCGCCGCCGTCGCGGCGCTGGTGTCGGTCTATGTCATTGTACTCGATGAAGTCCCGCAGCGTGTCTGGGAATTCGTGGTCGGTTCCTGGTGGGCGCTCGGCATCGTCATGCAGATTGGCGCCGGCGTAATTGGGCGCCTGCGGCTGGCAGACAAGGTGCTCAGGTGATGCTCACTCCGGCTACTTCGTCGAGTTCGCGTGCGGGCGGCCGAAGTCGGGGGCTGTGGAATCCTGGCCGATCTCGACGGTGCCGCGGGCGGATGGCGCGCGTACGGGTGAAATACTCGAACAGCGCCTCGCCGTCGTTGCGCCGGATCGCACGCGTGAGTGCGGGGCAGGGCGCTGGTCGGTCGACGGCTGGCGGCGGGCACGGCAGGGCGCGTGAGTTCGCACCCCATGCGGGGCAGATCCGCTCCCGGCAAAGGTCGCAATTCGGCGTGGAATGCCTAAATTGGCGGGATGAAAAGCATCGGATTTCTATCGTTCGGGCACTGGACGCCCTCGTCGCAATCGCAGACCCGCTCGGCGGCGGACACGCTGCTGCAATCCATCGATCTTGCGGTGGCGGCGGAGGAGCTGGGCGCCGACGGCGCCTATTTTCGCGTGCATCACTTCGCCCGCCAACTCGCCTCGCCGTTCCCGTTGCTGGCCGCCGTCGGCGCGAAGACCAGCCGCATCGAGATCGGCACGGCTGTGATCGACATGCGTTACGAAAACCCGCTCTACATGGTCGAAGATGCCGGAGCCGCCGATCTCATCGCGGGCGGGCGCCTGCAACTTGGCCTGAGCCGAGGCTCGCCCGAGCAGGTCATCGATGGCTGGCGCTATTTCGGCTATCAGCCGGCCGAGGGCGAGACCGATGCGGATATGGGCAGGCGCCATGCCAGCGTCTTTCTCGACGTGCTCCGCGGCGAGGGCTTCGCGGAGCCCAATCCGCGCCCGATGTTTCCAAACCCGCCGGGATTGCTGCGCCTTGAACCGCACTCTGAGGGACTCCGTGACCGGATCTGGTGGGGCGCGGGCTCGAACGCCACGGCGGTCTGGGCCGCGAAGATGGGGATGAACCTGCAGAGTTCGACGCTCAAGAACGACGAAACCGGCGAGCCTTTCCACATCCAGCAGGCCGCCCAGATCAGGGCCTATCGCGCGGCCTGGAAGGAAGCCGGCCATGCGCGCACGCCGCGGGTATCCGTCAGCCGCAACATCATCGCGCTGATGGGCGACCGCGATCGCGCCTATTTCGGCCTCGGTGGCGAGGATAATGACCAGATCGGCTTTATCGATCCGACGACCCGGGCGATCTTCGGCCGCGGTTATGCGGCCGAACCCGACGTTCTGATCGAGCAGCTCAGGAAGGACGAGGCCATCAGCGAGGCCGACACGTTGCTGGTGACCGTCCCCAACCAGCTCGGCGTGGCCTATAATGCCCATGTCATCGAATCGATCCTGAAGCACGTCGCGCCGGCGCTCGGGTGGCGCTAGAGCTGCGTTGGAACTGGCGCCTCGCGCCGGGCGTTGTGCTAGAATTCCATTGCCGCGTCCCAGCGTTTCTCGGCTGAACGGAGTTCGAATTTGAGCGTCGCCTTCACCAAGGAAGACAGCGCCGAAACGGCGTCAGAAACCCTGCTGCCCGACCGCCCGGTGTCGCCCCATCCGAACCTGGTGACGGAAGCGGGCTTGAAGGCGCTGGAATTCCAGCTCGCGCAGGCGCGCGAGGCGTATGAGGCGGCGCAGCAGATCGAGGACGTCAACGAACGGCGGCGGCAGGCGGCGATCCCCTTGCGCGACGGGCGCTACTTTGCGGCGAGAGTCCGGACCGCGCAGGTCATCGCCAATCCCGCCTCAACGGACGTCGTCGCCTTCGGCAGCACGGTGACGTTCCGGCGCGACGATGGTCGCGTGCAGAAATATCATATCGTCGGAGAGGACGAAGCCGACCCCAAGGCCGGTTCGATTTCCTTTGTCTCCCCGGTGGCAAGGTCGCTAATGGGCAAAGCCGTCGGGGATGTCGTCGGTGCATCCGGTCAGGAACTCGAGATCATCGCGATCGCGTAGCGCGCCCGCGCCTTCCGGAGAATCAAGCTTATCCGAAAGGCGCTTGCACGAAGTTCAATGAAAGATCTTGTCGACCAGCGATTTGATCGCCGTGCGGATCGCCATGGCCTGGACAATCGCAACCACGATGACCGGCTGGTAGAGGGCGCCACCCGAAGCGGCATCGAGTTCGTCGATGGACAGTTCGTGTTTGTCGGCGTTCAGCTTTTCCATTTTAGTCTCTCTTGTTCTCGGTGGAGGGACTATTCCCGCCCATCCGTCATGACAGGAGTAAGCGCGTCGGACTCCGGTGCCTGTGTTGGACGTCACATTGCAAACGGGACGACCGACAACGTCAGCGAGACGTGTTGCGAGCGCCTTCCGAAGAAACCACAGCTCTCCGGAAGACGCGTGCTCGACGTTTAGTGGGTGATCTTGGCGACCACCTTGTCGATACCCGTGCGAATCGCAGTGCCAAGGGCAAATGCGCCGACAACGACGCCGATCCAGAGGAAGCCGCCCGAGGCGGTATCCAGCTCATCGATCGTCAATTCTTCCGTCTTCTTGTTCTGCTGTTCCATTTTAGTCTCTCCTGCTGTCGGTGGAGGGACTATTCCCGGCCATCCGTCATGGCAGGTGTAAGCGCGACTGGTTCCGGTGGCTGTGACAAGTGTCACAACCAAATGGCTTCGACCAGGTGTCGGAAATCGTCATCGGCCCGGTCAACGCACTCAGCCCTAGCTGACGAACACCACGCGCGTTTCCAGCGAAACCCGCCGGTACAGATCCTCGACGTCGTCATTGACGAGCCGGATGCAACCGGAAGCGACGAGATGCCCGATGGTCTTGGGCGAATTGGTGCCGTGAATCAGCAGTCCCGGCTTGTCGAGCAACAGCGCCCGGGCGCCGAGCGGACTGCCGGGACGGCCGGCGGATGCCGCCAGTGCGTCGGCGTCCCTGGTGGCGGCCGATGACCGCCAGTCCGGCCATTCAAGCTTGTTGGTGACGCGGAAGAAGCTGCCACCCTTGAGGCATTCCTGCGCAATGCCGATGCCGTAGCGGCGCGCGGAATTGTTGATGTCGATCAGATAGAGAAAGCGGTTTTCCCGATCGATCACGATCGAGCCGGGAATAACGGTGGTGCGGTAGAACACCACCTGCCGCTGCAGCGCGAACGGCAGGCCATCGCCGGTCGAGCCGCCGTCCTCGCCTGCCTTCAAGTCGGCCATCACGACATCTTCGCGCGCGCGTGCCACTTTGGGCGGCGGCGCCGTCACACCGGTGGCGACGACGGCGGGACCCTTGGTGGCGACATATCCATACATGAAGGCCGCCAGAGCAATGGCGATCGCCAGCGCGCCGGCGCCGACGGCCCACGGCTTCCAGTTCGGACCCTCTGCCAACACTTCGTTGATGGCAGCGGCGTTGCCGTCGCGGCCTTCCTCGATAGCGACCTCATCCTCGATGCGCCGGATCGCGGCTTCAAGGGCGGCGATGTTCGATGCGGCGGCCTCGCGGGTGAGGTGGGACGACCTCGTAATGAGGTCGTAGGCATCCTTGTAGATCTTGTCGCGGCCAAGGGTGTCCTTGCCGGTAACCGCTTTCGTCAGCAGCGCATAATAATCCACGGTCATGGTCTGACCCCTGAACGACTATCTGACGGGAGGCGCGTACTGGATGCCGCCCTGGGTCCAGAGCGCATTCAGCCCGCGCGGGATACTGAGTTTCGACTGCGTGCCGACGTTACGTTCATAGATCTCACTGTAATTGCCGACCGCCCGCACCGCACGCGCGGCCCAGTCATTGGCAAGGCCCAATTGCGCGCCGAACTCGCCCTCGGCGCCGAGCAGGCGCTTGATGTTAGGATTGGAAGACTTCACGGCGTCGTCGATCGTCGTCGACTTGACGCCAAGCTCCTCGGCATTGATCAGCGAATAGAGCGTCCACTTCACGAGATTGAACCATTGGTCGTCGCCTTGCCGCACCGCGGGTCCCAGCGGCTCCTTTGAAATCACTTCCGGCAGGATGATGTGGCTGTCGGGCGCCGAGAGCTTGAGGCGCTCGGCGTAGAGCTGCGAGACGTCGCTGGTCAGCACGTCGCATTTGCGATCGTCATAGGCCTTCAGGCTTTCCTCGGCGGTGGCGAACGCCAGCACCTTGAGGGCCATGTCGTTGGCGCGGAAATAGTCCGCGAGATTGAGTTCGGTCGTGGTGCCGGTCTGGGTGCACACGGTCTTGCTACCGAGCTGCAGGGCGGTGTCGATCTTGGCATCGCGGCGCAGCAGGAAGCCCTGGCCGTCGTAATAGGCGACGCCGGCAAACATCAGGCCGAGCGAACTTTCCCGCGACATCGTCCAGGTCGAGTTGCGCGACAGCATGTCGATCTTGCTCGACTGCAGTGCCGTAAAGCGCGTCGCGGCATCGAGTGGCGTGAACGTCACTTTCGCGGGATCGCCGAAGATCGCCGCGGCCACGGCCCGGCAAATATCGACGTCGAAACCGGTCCAGACGTTCTTGTCGTCCATGCTGGAAAAACCCAGCAACCCCTGGCCGACGCCGCAATTGAGCGTGCCGCGCTCTTTGACGGCGTTCAGGGTCTGGGCATCCGCAGGATGGCTAAATGCAAAAAGCAGGGCCAGCAACGCGATGACGGGACGGATGGTGGGTCGCTTCTTGAAACCGGACATGTTGATCCCGCGATGGGTGGCGCAAGCGCTTTGGTGGCAACAGGTTCTTCACCGTAGGTGATGCTGGCAAGCTAACACAATCGGAACAGTTACCAATGTGTTTCCCGGCAAATCCATTTCCTGGAATGGCTGCCTTGCTCGATGGGAACAGGGCCAGTGCCTGTCATCGTCCAGTAACGCGTGCCGGATCAGCCGGTTGTCCGCGCCCCGGAAATAATGCCGGCAACGATCGCGGTGCCAAGTCGGGTTGCCGCCGTAAACCTTGTCCCGGCATCGATCCGCACGGCATGGCCTGCCGGGATTTCGCACGGTTTGTCGTCGATCGACAGCGCGCAGGAACCTGTCGCGGCATAGATGATGTGAACGCCGGCCGCGCAGGCTTTCGTTGCGCCGCCCGAAAGGCAGGAGAGGTCGATCGAGACGCGCGAGCGGTCGCCGATCAGATTGACGACCTCGACTGGTCCGGCTTCGAGCCGGCTGACAATCGCGGTTTCTCCGGCGAACTGCACCGGCCTGAACGGCTGCCGGACATCGATCTCGCGATCGGCCGTTTCGAGCACGAGGCCCTGGCCGGAGATCAACGCCATCTGGCGGTCAAAGCCGCTCAGATCCGAGAACGGACCCGGCGTCACGATCGCGGTCCGGCTGAATCGCCAGACCATGCCTTCCCAGCCACCCGGCGCGAATCCGGGCAGCATGGCGACAGCGATATCGATCGTGACGCCGCCGCCGTTCTTCCAGGGCATATGCCGGAAGCCGGCGGGATCGAGCGCCGTTACCTGAATTTCGCCGGCCATTTGCCTCGAACTCATTGACCCATCTTGAGGCCGAGCGATTGGCCGATGGTCGCATTCCAGTTGGCGACGCACTCGGCGCCGCAGCGCTGCGCAAAGCCGGGCATGATCGCCTTCACCAGCGCATCCTTGCGAAGGGCCTCGTCCGCCGGCGTCACCGCGACCAGTTTCATCGAAGCGGGTTGGCCTTCCTTGCATGTGGCGCTGCCGGTGTTGCAGTCGATGCCGGTCTGGGTCTCGGTCTTGGCCTGTTCGAAAATCGAATCTTCAAGCTTCCTGACATGGGTCTCCAGGAACGCCTGCACCTTCGGGTCGAGCGTCTTCCACCATGCGAGATTGGCAAGGTGCGCGGCCAGCCCGAAATTGATCGGCATCGGCGAGATGAACTTTGCCGATTCATGCCA
The DNA here is from genome assembly GCA_050726155.1 of Bradyrhizobium sp. Lineage (GTDB taxonomy): Bacteria > Pseudomonadota > Alphaproteobacteria > Rhizobiales > Xanthobacteraceae > Bradyrhizobium. The sequence continues at coordinate 1,405 of JBOHIT010000181.1, read as the reverse complement.
CTTCGAACGGTAGCCGGACAACGCTCCCGTGATGGCACAATCGATCACGCCGCTGGCGAGCGCCGGTTGCACTTCCGCGAAGGCGATGGTGATGGGCGAGCCGCCGATGAAAGAGACGAACGCCTGCTGCGAGGCGCCGGAGGCCCGCACCTTGCGTCCCTTCAGGTCGGCAACGTTGACGAAGGCATCGCGGCAGTAGATCACCTGGGCCTGATAGGAGCCGAAGCCTAGCAGCTTGAGCCCGTGCTTCTCCTCGAGGAACTTGGCGTAGCTCGGGCGCAGGACATTGACGGCTTTCTGCAGCTCCTCCACCGAACCGACGAGGCCGACCAGATCGGCTGCTTCATTCATCGGTACTTCGCCGGAATTGTAGTTCAGCACGGTGGTCGCGAACTGCAGCGTGCCGGAAGAAACCAGCCTGAAGATCTCGGGGCCCTTCAGTCCGAGTTCGGTGAAGGATTTCAGCTGAGCCTTGATCGCGCCGGCGGACTCCTTCGGCACGGTCTCGTTCCAGAACGGTACCTCGCGGTTGAGATACATCGACAGATTGCCGATGCTGCCGACCACGTTGAATGAGGTGGCGGGCAGTCCCTGGGTCTGGGCCGCCACGGGCAGCGGCGCGAGGCCAAGAACAGCAGTCGCAGTTAGAGCAGCAAGGGCGGATCGCGTCGACATCATCAGGTCTCCTTGGGGATCAGGCCAGCCTTTCGGCCGGCTATTTGGTCGGTTGCAACAAGCTCGGCAGCCAAAGCGCGAGGCCGGGAAAAACGATCAGGATGCCGATCATGACGATCATCGCCCCGACAAAGGGCAGGATGCCGATGCACAGGTCCGAGAACGGCCCGCGGCCGCGTACCGACTGCACCACGTAAAGGTTCAAGCCGACCGGCGGCGTGATCAGCGCCGCCTCCATCAGGATCACGAAGATGATGCCCCACCAGATCGGGCTGTACCCCATCGCGGTGATGACAGGTACGACCACCGGCGTGGTTGCGATCATCATCGACAGGGTTTCCATGAAGCAGCCGAGGATCAGATAGAAAACAATGATCGCGATCAGCATGGCCAGCGGCGGAAGACCCAGTGACAGCACGGAATCGGTGACCGCTTTTACGAGGCCGATCGAGACCATGACGAAATTCAGGAAGAAGGCCGCGATGATGATCAGCATGATCATGCAGGTGGTTCGCACGGTGCCTTCGAAGGCGCGGACCAGCACCGGCAATGTCAGTTGGCCATTGGCCGCCACCAGACCCAGCGTCGCCATCAGTCCGAGTGCGGCGGCCTCGGTCGGCGTGGCGATGCCGATATAGATGGAGCCGACCACGGTGAGGAACAGGCCAAGCGGCGGAACGAGATGCTTGAGCCCGGCAATTCGTTGCGGCCACAGTCCGGCGGACTCGGC
>JBOHIT010000180.1:0-19716 GCA_050726155.1 Bradyrhizobium sp. | reverse complement strand
CCGTTTTGACGCCGGCCGAACGGCGCAAGGCCGGGCCCAAGAACGGCGCGCAGGCAACCGCGACGGTCGCCATCGATCCAGTCGGAAGCATTTCCGTTCACGTCGCATCGGTGCCGCAGGGCCAGGGTCATCGCACCGTGCTGTCGCAGGTGGTCGCCGATGTATTTGGCGTGCAGCCCTCGGACGTTCGCGTCAATACCGAACTCGATACTGCAAAAGACGCATGGTCAATTGCTTCGGGCAATTATGCGAGCCGATTCGCGGCGGCCGTCGCCGGGACGGCTAAACTCGCATCCGAGCGGATTGCGCTGCGTCTGGCCCGGATTGCAGCCAGCCAGCTCAATGTCGAGGCCGATGATATCGTGTTCGCGGGCGGGCGGGTCGGCTCGCGCACCAACCCGGACAATGCGATGCCGTTCTCGCGGCTCGCCGGCCTCAGCCATTGGTCGCCGGGCTCGCTGCCGGATGATGTCGGCCACACTATTCGCGAGACCGTGTTCTGGACGCCGCCGGAACTGACTCCGCCGGACGAGGACGACCGCGTCAATTCATCGCTGTGCTACGGCTTCATTTTCGACTTCTGCGGCGTCGAGATCGACCGCGTCACCGGCGCCACCCGTATCGATCGTTACGTCACCATGCATGATTGCGGCACCATCCTGCATCCGGGCATGGTCGATGGCCAGGTCCGCGGCGGCTTCGCGCAAGGGCTTGGCGCGGCGTTGTACGAGGAATTTTCATACGGGGCGGATGGCAGCTTTCTCACGGGTACGTTTGCGGATTATCTCGTGCCCACCTCCACCGAAATTCCAAACCCGATCATCATTCATATGGAGACGCCGTCGCCATTTACACCGCTCGGCGCCAAAGGCGTGGGCGAAGGCAACTGCATGTCGACACCGGTCTGCATTGCCAATGCAGTCGCCGATGCGCTGGGTGTAGCCGACATCGAACTGCCGCTGGTGCCTGCCAACGTGGCAGCACTCATTCACGGCGAGGAACGAGCTGCGCCGGCCGGCGCACCGCCAACGGTGGCGCAGCGCAAACCGGACCAACGAAGCCTGCGCGGTGAGGGCATGGCGCATGTGGACGCGTCGCCTGCGCAGGTGTGGGAGATGCTGCTCGATCCAAACACCTTGAAGGCGGTCATCCCCGGCTGTCACAGCGTCGATAAAATATCCGGCAAACACTTTCGTGCCGACGTGACGATCGGAATTGGTCCGGTGAAAGGCCGCTATCGCGCCGAGGTCAAGCTCTCCGACCTTGATCCGCCGCGCGCTCTGACCTTGAGCGGCAGCGCTGAAGGCGGGCTTGGATTCGGCGGCGGCGAGGGTCGCATCACGCTGACGCCCCATGAGAGCGGCACGACGCTGCATTACGTCTACGACGCTGCGATCGGCGGCAAGGTCGCCAGTATCGGCGGGCGGCTGCTGGATGGCGCCGCCAAGGTGATCATCGGGCAGTTCTTCACAAGCCTCGCCCGGCATGCCGGCGGAGGCAAGCCATCGTCGGGCGGCCTGGGTGCAAAGGTGAGAGCACTATTCGGGAGGCGCGCGTGAAACCTGCAGCCTTCGACTACATCCGTGCCGCGTCGCTCGATGAAGCGCTTGGCGTCCTGTCAAACGAGGGCTCCGACGCGCGTGTCATCGCCGGCGGCCAATCCCTGCTGGCGATGCTGAACATGCGGTTGGCGCGGCCGAAAGTGCTGGTCGACATCATGCGCATCGGCACGCTCGACCGGATCGAGGAGAGCGGCGGTGATATCGTGATCGGCGCCGGTGTGCGGCAGGCCAGTTTGCTCGCATGGGATCAGCTCAAGGCGAAGCTGCCGCTTATCGCGCTCGCTTTGCCGTGGGCCGGCCACGTTCAGACCCGCAGCCGCGGCACCATTTGCGGTTCGATCGCGCATGCCGATCCCAGCGCGGAGATGCCGTTGACGCTGGCTGCACTGGACGGTGCGGTTCATCTGCGCAACGCCAAGAGACGCCGCCGCGTTGCGGCCAGGGAGTACATCACGGGCATGATGTCGACCGCGCGGGCGGACGACGAAATGATCGAGGCTGTGTCGTTTCCCGTCGCTGGTGGACAGGGACATGCGTTCCATGAAGTCGCGCGGCGGCACGGCGATTTCGCGATTGTCGGCTGCGCGGCGGTCGTTACCGCCAAGGGCATTCGCTTCGCAGTCGGCGGCGTCGCCGACCGCCCCGAGGCGCGCGACTGGCCTCGTCTCGATGGCAGCGCACTCGACGACGCGCTGAATGCGTTCGCCTATGAACTTGATGCGCGCGATGACGTCCATGCGACCGCCCGCTACCGGCGCGAACTGGTCCGCCGGGTCGGGCGAATCGTGATTGGAGAGGCCGTACAATGTCTCGCTTGAGTTCCACACAGCGTCATTCGGTTCAGTTCAGGCTCAACGGCAAACCGGCGCAGGGAGAGGCCGCGCCGCGAATGCTGCTGACCGACTTCCTGCGCCACGAGATCGGTGCGACTGGCACGCATGTCGGCTGCGAGCATGGCGTTTGCGGGGCCTGTACGATCTCCGTCGATGGCATGCTGACGCGGGCGTGCCTTACCCTTGCGGTCCAAATCGAAGGCTGCGATCTGCGCACCGTCGAGGGTCTCGCTCCCGCGCGCGACCGGCTCTCGGTTTTGCAGGCTGCTTTCCGCCGCCATCACGCCTTGCAGTGCGGTTTCTGCACCGCCGGCGTCCTGATATCTCTCGACGCTTTCCTGCGCGTTCACAGTCAACCGACCGAAGAGCAGATTCGCGATCTGCTCAGCGGCCATCTTTGCCGATGCACCGGTTACTCGCCAATCATCCACGCTGCGCTTGAGGCCGCAACGGAGCTCGCGGCTGGCATTCCTGCGGAGGACGCCGCCCATGTTTGACCTCGGCACCAGCTTTTTCGCGAGCGTGGCACGCGACCCGAATGTGACGGCGATCATCGATGGCGATTTTCGTCTCACCTACCACGAATGGTATGGAACAATATCGTCGCTGGTTGCCGCGTTCGATCAACTGGGATTGAAGGCCGGCGATCACATCGTCACAGCGCTGCAAAACCGATGGGAGGCTGCGACGCTGCATTGGGCGTGTCAGTTCGCGGGTCTTGTTGTGACCCCGATCAATTGGCGCGCCAAGACGGACGAGATCGATTTCTACCTGGAAGATTCCGAGGCCCGTGCTGTGGTCTATCAGGATGTTTCCGCCGAAGCCGTAATGCAATCATCCGTTGCCGCGAACGCTGAGCGAATCGCGATCGGAACCGACGGCGGTCAAGGATCGATTGAATTTGCGCAAATGATCCAGGGCCACGCCGCAGATGCGTCCCCCCGCGTCTCGGCCGATGCGTGGTCGATCATGCTCTACACCTCGGGAACGACCTCGAAGCCGAAAGGCGTGCCGCGCCGCCACCGCGCCGAGCGTGCCGGGGCCGTCGCCCATGTCGCGCAGAACATGTACGGCCGTGGAGAACGGACGCTTGGCGTGATGCCGCTCTATCATACGATGGGGGTGCGTTCGCTGATTGCAATGTCGCTGATCGGCGGCACCTTCGTGTGCCTGCCGCGTTACGACAGCGAGCAGGCTCTGTCGGCGATTTCCGCAGAAGGGGTCACCAATCTCTACCTCGTGCCCACGCTGTATCATGATCTCGTCCATCATTCGCGATTTGCGGAGACGGATGTCTCGAGTGTGCGCAAGCTCGGATTCGCCGGTGCATCGATGACTGACGGCCTGTTGAAAAAGCTCGATGACGCCTTCAAGCCCGATCTGTTTGTCAATCACTATGGCAGTTCGGAAATCTATACCTTCACAATTGACCAGAAAGCAGTCTTGAAGCCCGGCTCCGCCGGAAAAGCCGGCATCAATCAAATGATCCGGGTTGTGAAGCTCGACGCCAATTCCGCGACTGCGATCGCCTCGCCGGGCGAGGAGGGTGAGATCGCAGCGCTACTCGCAGGCGATGAGTCATTTGAGGGCTACTGGAGGCGGCCGGATGCCGACGCCAAGTCATTGCGCGATGGCTGGTACTTTACTGGCGACACCGGCTTCGTCGACGACGAGGGTGACCTGTTCGTCACCGGCCGCGTGGATGACATGATCATCACCGGCGGTGAGAACGTCTCGCCGGTCGAGATTGAAAGCTGCCTTTCGCTGCACCCGGCCGTGTCGGAGGTCGCCGTCGTCGGCCTGCCGGACGAGCGCTGGGGCAGGATCGTGACGGCCTTCATCAAGCGAAAAGCCAACATCGAGGCCGAAGAACTGGATCAGTTCTGCAGGGTCTCCGGGCTTGCCAACTTCAAGCGTCCACGCCGCTTCGTTTTCGTCGACGCGATCCCGAAATCTCCCGTCGGTAAGTTGCTGCGCCGGCTTCTGGTGTCCGGTGAGTACGACGCTGAACGTCAGCCGCCTTCAAACGTCACCTGAATTCTCAAGAAAAGGAAAATATCAATGGCTTCAGCTTACGCCTTCACCGATTCCCGTCTTGCAAAGCTTAATGGCTTCAGCGTCGAGATCGACGAGGCCAGCCAGCGGGCGGATATCATCCTGCATCGTCCGCCTCTCAACGTCATCGAAATGCCGCAGCGCGATCAGCTCCGGCTCGTATTCGAGGCGCTCGATGTTGATGAGCGCGTCCGCATCATCGTCGCGCGCGCGATCGGTAAGCATTTTTCCAGCGGCGGCAATATCGCCGGCTTCCTCGCCGCGACGCCCGAACATGTCTCAAAGCTCGCCTGGAACATCGCGGCGCCCGCGCGTTGCTCCAAGCCCGTGATCGTCGCCAATCGTGGCTATTGCTTCGGGGTCGGTTTCGAATTTTCGCTGGCATGCGATTTCCGGATCGCATCGGAAACCGTACTGTACGCGCTGCCGGAACAAAAACTCGGACAGATTCCGGGATCCGGCGGCTCCGCTCGGCTGCAGAAGATGGTCGGCATCACCCGCACCAAGGACATCGTGATGCGTTCCAAGCGCATCAATGGAAAGCAGGCGCTAGAGTGGGGTATCGCGACCGAATGTGTTGCCGATACCGATCTGGAGAAGGCCACCGATGCCCTGGTCGATGAACTCCTGACGTTCTCGCCGTTGGCCCAGCGCACCGCCAAGAAATTGCTCAACGATACCGAGGACTCGACTCTCGCAATTGCCATCGAACTTGAAGGTCATTGCTACAGCCGGTTGCGGCAATCCGAAGATTTCAAGGAAGGCGTTGAGGCGTTCGATGCGAAGCGCCCGGCGAAGTTCAAGGGGTTGTGAGGAACTAATCTCTCTCGCGAGAGGCAACAACAACCGCGAAGCAGACAATCATCTACATGAGGAGACGTATAAAATGACCAAGACATCGATCATTGTCGCCGGGCTGCTTGCAACCACGGCCATTGTCACGCCGGCCATCGCGGCCGACCCCATCAAGATCGGCGTGGTCACGCCATTGTCGGGCACGTATACGCCGATCGGCCAGCAGGTTCGCTGGGGACTTGAGTTGGCGACCAAGGAGGTTAATGCCGCAGGCGGCATCATGGGCCGCCAAATCGAACTGATTTTCGAGGATGAAGAAGCCAATCCGTCGGTTGCGGTCCAAAAGGCGGAGAAGCTGTTTCAGGTTCAGAAGGTCGATTTCCTCACCGGCACAGTCAATTCGGGATCGACCCTCGCTGTCGGTCAGACTGCCGAACGCGAAGGCAAGCTGATTGCAACCACGGTGTCGTTTGCGGATTCGATCACCGGCGACAAGTGCTCGCCGAACGTGTTTCGCGTCAACGCGCGCGCGGGTCAGCAATCGGCGGCTCTTGCCGCGTGGGTCGCAAAACAAAAGCCTAAAGCCAAGGTGTTCTTTCTCGGACCTGACTACGAAATGGGCCGCTCCACGGTGGCTACGTTCAAGAAGACCGTCGAAGGTTTGGGAGCAGAGCCGGTGGGCGAGGTGTTCGCGCCGCTCGACAGCAAGGATTACACGCAGTATTTCGGTCAACTTCGCCAGGCCAAACCCGAAGTGCTTTACACGTCCGTCGCCGGCAACGACACGGTGCGGCTGATGACGCAGATGCAGGATTTCGGTCTTGCCAAGAATCTGCTTGTCGTTGGTGCGTCTGGTACCGTGACGTCGCAGAATATTGGTGCAATCGGCGCGGCGGCCGAAGGGTTTGGCACCGGCGTCGGCTATTCGACCCAGATCGATAGCCCCGACAACAGGAAATTCGTGGAGGCTTTCAAGGCTGCCAACAGGTCTGATCCAGATCTCTACGGTGCCGACAGCTACGGCCTGATTTACTTCTACAAGGCGGCCGTCGAGAAGGCGAAATCGACCGACACCGACAAGGTGCGCGATGCGATGCGCGACCTCGAGTGGTCAACGCCGCAAGGCAAGAAGACCATGCGCGCCGGCGACCATCAGGCGATCCAGCCGATGTACGTGGTGCGTGTGACCGGTGGTCAGTTCAAGATCGTCGGCGACGTCTCGGGCGCGGAAGCGATCGGAGCCGACGATTGCAAGCGGTTCTGACGTTCCTTTGCTGAAGCCAACCCCTCTTCCGGTGAGAGAGGGGCCGTCTTAAAAAGCAGCGATTTTGCCGTGGTGATTCCTGATGACCGCATTCCTTGAATACATCCAGTTCGTGCTGGCACCGCAGATGATCACTGGCCTCTCGCTTGGAGTTGCGGTCGTGCTGGTCGCGCTGGGCCTCACCATCATCTTCGGGCTGCTGGACGTTATCAATATGGCGCATGGTGAGTTTTATGCTGTCGGCGCCTATCTCGCGCTGGCGCTTGGCATGTCGGGTATCAGCTTCTGGCTACTGCTGATTATCGTGCCGCTCCTGATGATTCCGATCGGCTTTGCGGTGGAGCGCGGTTTGATCCAGCGCATCTTCAACAAGCCCGACCGTCACGTCACCACCCTACTTCTGACGTTTGGCATGGGGCTCGTCATTGAGGAAGGACTGAAAGTGGTGTTCGGTCCGAACACGCAGCGTCCGCCGACACCGATCGCCGGCGCGGTCGCCGTCATGGGCGTTATTCTTCCGAACTATCGACTATTTCTGATCGTTTTCGGTCTTGCGGTCATTGCCGCAGTCGCCCTCGTCGTGAACAAGACGCGGCTCGGCGCTCTGGTCCGCGCTGCCGCCTTCGATCGTAACATGGCGGCGTCGCTCGGTGTGCCGGTTACACTCGTCTACGCCGGAACCTTTGCATTCGGCGTGGCTCTTGCGGGTTTGGCCGGTGTGCTGCTCGCGCCGATTTATTCGGTATTTCCAACCATGGGGCGCGATTTTGTCTTTCTTGCCTTCACCGTCGTCATCGTCGGCGGCATGGGCTCGATTGCCGGCGCGGTCGTGGCAGGATTACTTCTTACCCAGATCCAAGCGCTGTCGAGTTTGATTGTCTCGCCGGTGTGGAGCGATCCGATCGTGTTCGGGATCATGGTGCTGGTGCTGGTGATCCGCCCGCAAGGTCTGTTCGGACGGCTTGGTCATGCGTGATCCTGCCGGTATCGCCACGCGTGAATTGGGCATCGACCGGCTTGGTCTTGCCATGCGGGCAAGTCACGTTCTCGTCGTGGGCTTTGTCGCTGGTGCGTTGATCTTTGCGGCGATTGGCGCTGCGATGAACGATACGTTTTTTCTGCGGCTTGCGACCGAAGCGCTTATCTTTGGCGGGTTGGCGCTTTCGGTCGACATCCTGCTCGGATACACCGGGCTGTTGTCGCTTGGTCAAGCCTTGTATTTCGGCCTAGGCGCTTATGTCTCCGCCGTCGTGCTCAAGGAGACTCCGTCATTCTGGATAGCGATGGGTGCAGCGTTGCTGGCATCGGTGGCCGTCGCCGTGGCAGCAGGATTGATCGCCAACCGGGTGAGGGGCGTTTACTTTGCTCTGGTCACGTTCGGGCTTGCGCAGGTTGCAGCCAAGGCGGTCTACAACACGCGCGCGCTCGGCGCTTCCGACGGCTTGATTGGGGTGCCGATCATTCCGGTTAATTTTGGCTTTATGTCGGTCATGTCAAACGCGCCTGCCGGCTTCTTCATCGTGACGCTCGCCGTGATTGTCGTGCTTTACGCCGTGAGCGCTTATCTGCTGGACACACCTTTCGGCCGCGTCCTGATCGCGATGCGCACAAACGAAAAACGGGTTCCGTTTCTCGGCTATTCGACGCGCAACGCCCGGCTGGCTGCTTACGTGCTCGCGGCGGTGGTCGCTTCGCTGTCAGGCGCGCTGTATCCGATGCTGCGTGGCTTCGTGTCGCCGGAGCTGCTGTTCTTCTCAACTTCGGGCAACGCTGTCATCACAGTCGTCACCGGAGGCGTCGGAACGCTGGCGGGTGCGCTGTACGGCGGCGTGATACTGACCCTGCTCAAGTCGGTAATCGGATCGATGACCGAGCACCATTTGATCATTATCGGACTGCTGTTCATGGGCGCGGTGATATTCCTCCCGAAGGGCTTGATAGGGTTTGTAAGGCCGCGGATCGAGCGCATGCTGGACGGAGGAACTCGATGAATCCGGTTCTTGAAGTGCACAATCTCGGCGTTGCCTTCGGCGGAATTCGCGCCGTCGATGGCGTTTCATTTTCTGCCGGGCGAAATGCCATCACCACTGTTATCGGTCCGAACGGCGCCGGAAAGTCGACGCTGTTTAACCTGATAAGCGGCATGATCCGGCCACAGCGCGGACGCGTCGTGCTCGACGGCGTCGAGCGGACCGGCGCTGCGCCTGAAACGATGCAGCGGGCGGGGCTTGGGCGCTCGTTCCAGATCACCAACCTGTTCTTTGAGCTGACAGTGCGGGAGAATCTCAGGCTGGCGGCACAACGGTTGGAGCCGATGAGCCGGTTGCTGCTGCCCGTCGGGCGCAGCCGAGACGTACTTTCGCGTGTCGATGAATTGATCGATCGCTTTGCCGTTAGCGGCAAGACCGGCGAACTTGCCGGAGCGCTGTCTCACGGTGAACAGCGGCGGCTTGAGATTGCGGTGGCGCTCGCAGCGAAGCCATCGCTTCTTCTGCTCGACGAGCCGACGCAAGGCATGAGCCAGTCCGACACCGCGGACACCGCTGAGCTGATCCGCGATCTCGCCCGCGACGTGACGATTCTCCTGATCGAACACGATATCGGTGTCGTGATGGATATTTCCGACCGCATTGTCGTGATGCATCAAGGCAAGAAGCTCGCCGACGGCGCACCGGCCGAGGTAAGGGCCAACCCAGCGGTGCAGTCCGCCTATTTCGGGCACGCGTGATGTTCAGGATCGACAACCTTCATGTTCACTACGGGCTCTCGCACATTGTCCAGGGTGTGACGATTGAGGCGAAGCCGGGTGAGGTCATCGGTATTTTCGGCCGGAACGGCGTGGGAAAAACCACCCTCATGAAAACCATTGCTGGCTGGGTTCCGCCGAGCGCGGGCACAGTAGAACTTGACGGCGATCGCCTCAATGGACTTGCACCTGATCGGATCTGTCGGCACGGCGTGGGCTTCGTTCCTGAAGACCGGCGGATTTTTCCGGGACTGAGTGTCGAGGAAAATCTCGAACTCGGTTTGATGCAACGGGTCGGCCGCTCACGCCCGGAGCAGAAAGCGTCGATACAGCGCATTTATGAGCGTTTCCCGCGCCTCGCCGAGCGCCGGAGGCAGGCCGGAACGACGCTGTCGGGTGGCGAGCAGCAGATGTTGGCGATGGCGCGCGTCATGGTGGGACAGCCGCGTCTGGTTATGATCGATGAGCCCAGCGAAGGGCTTGCGCCGATGATCGTCGCCGACATTTTCTCGATCATCGCGGAGATGAAGGCGGAGGGCGCCATCGTCCTTTTGGTGGAGCAGAATGTGAATGGCGCGCTCGCCGTGGCTGATCGCTTTTACGTCATCGAGCGCGGCGCGATCGTTGCAGAGGGGAATGCCGGCAACGAGACGGATAGGGCTCGGTTGATGCAAGCAATCACTGTGTAACGCGGCGCAGCATTATCCACGTTCGTCATGAACGCGATCTATTTGTTCCCTCTAACCGAGCGAAACACGAAGCTGCTTCGCGGTAGCGAGACCGAAGTGCCGGTCTCGCGCGGCGTAGGGGACTTCACGCAACACGCGTCTTCGCAAATCCCTTATCGGCTCTCCCCGCGGCGGGCGCGCTCCTGCGTCCGCCTATTGATGCAGTTGGCGTCCGCTTCTGGCGTCGAGCGGATATTGGTGCTCCCAAGAGGGACCACAGCCTTCGTTGCTGGACGTAACTCAAACTAGCTCATGATGGATTGGACCGACTGAGCGAGAAAAGCGAAGTGCAATCGCCACTTAAGCGTCGTTGTCATCAGTCATGTCGTACCAAACGCAGTACGGCGCTGTTGACGAGCGCCGGCGGTTGAAAGCTTTAGCCTTCCGCCGCGCGCGCCTTGTAACGATCCAGTCGTTCGAATCCGCCGATAAGCCGGTCGTGCCGCCGTTCGATCCACGCGCGCGGCTCGCTGTGCGTGAAGACGAAGAATTCGTCGGCTTCGATCGCGCGGACTACGCGCTCACCGACGAAATCGGGCGAGAGGCTTTCCGACAGCCAGCCTACGCTAAAATTGGCGCCCTCGGATTCGGAGGGACCGCCGAGCCGCGCCGGGCGCCGGCGCGCCGAGGCCGCGAGCGTTGTGGCAACAAGGCCAGGGCACAGAACAGAGACGCCGACCGGCGCGTCCTTTAGGTCGATCTCCAGCGCCTCGGACAAAGCGACGACGGCATATTTCGTAACGGAGTAGGAACCGTTGCGGAGGTTCGGATTGACCTGCAGGCCGCCGATCGAGGCCGTATTGACGATGTGGCCGCCCTCGCCATGGCGCAGGAGGCGCGGCGTGAATGTCGAGATGCCGTTGATGACGCCGCGCAGATTGACGCCGATCAGCCAATCCCATTCCGTGGGGCTAACCTCGGCGACAGGCTTCGCAGGCAAGGTCACGCCTGCATTGTTGCAGACGATGTGGATCGGACCGAGCGTTGCCTCCGCCGCATCGGCGGCACGTCCAAAAGCGTCGGCCTCCGTCACGTCCAGTTCTATGGCCGTGGTTCGAACGTTGAAGGTCGCAAGTTCGGCGCGCGCTTTTTCCAGCGCCTCCGTCTCGATGTCAGCCATGGCAACGTTGACGCCGGCACGCGCCAGCGCCCGGCACAAGCCGAGACCGATGCCGTTCGCGGCGCCGGTAACGAAAGCGTTCCTTCCTGAGAGGTCCTTCATGCGGTTCTCTGCGCTTTGGGGCTGCGGGCGGATGCGAAGCTGGCCCGCATCAGTCGCTGCCGCGCCTCGATCTCCGTCACGCTCGCCGCATGGGTGATGATGTAGAACTGCTTTTCGGCGATGGCATCGAGCGTCATTTGCGCCACCGCCTCTGGCGGGAGGCCAGATTGCAGCGCCGCGGCGTAACGTGCGTTGCGCGCCGCGTTGCGCGAATCAGCGTCGAGCTTGATCGGTCCGCCAAATCTCTCAGGCCGGTTGCGGCCGTTGTCGAGCATGCCCGTCCTGACCCAGGACGGGCACAGTACGCTGACGCCAATGGCGCTGTCTGCGAGCTCCGCAGCCAGCACTTCGGACAGGCCGACGACGGCGAATTTGGTCGCGCAATAGGGGCCGGACAATGGAACGCCGACCAGGCCGTTGATCGACGCCGTATTGACGAGATGTCCGCTTTCTCCGTGCGCTTTCATATGCGGCAGGAATGCCTCAAGGGCGTAAATCACGCCCTTGAGATTGACGCCGATCACCCAGTCCCAGTCCGTCGCCGCCACCTCGTCGACCGGGCCGGCGCGTGACACGCCGGCGTTGTTGCAGAGGATGTGCAGGCGGCCGAAACGGCCGATCGTCTCGCGCGCCGCCACTTGCATCGAGGCGCGATCGGCCACGTCGCAGACTATGCCGAGCACATCGGGGCCGACAACTCGCAGCTCAGCGAGCCCTGCATCGAGGGCGGCCGATTCGACGTCCGCGATCGCCACCCTGGCGCCGGCTTGCAGCAGCCGCCGCGCAAGCGCCAATCCGATGCCGCTGGCGCCGCCAGTGATGAAGGCGGCCTTGCCGCGGATGTCGTGCATTACCGCTTTCCCGTCTTTTGTTGGTTCAGTTCGTGATCAGCTTGCAGAGCGAGGCGTAGGCGTCTACGTGCTTCTCCATCACCCGCGTGCCCGGTCCGACCATGACGCGGCCGTTCGCGTCCTTGACCAGGTCGGCGACGAAAAAGTCCTGCACGGGAAACTGGTTGGTGTTGAAGCGGAAGGGACCGCGTACGGATTCGAAGTTGGCCTTCAGTAGCTCCTCGCGCAGCGTCTTGCGGTCGCTGACACCCTTACCAAGCTTTTGCACGGCGCTCTTGATCAGCATGGCGGTATCATAGGAAGTGGCGGCGTAACTTGTCGGCGGGCGTCCGTAGGCAGCCTTGAAGTCGGTAACGAAACGCTTGTTGGCGGGATTGTCGACCACTTCGCTCCAGAAGGTTGAAGCGCGCGCGCCCAGCGCGGCGTCGCCCGTCGCCGTGACGATGATGTTGTCGAGCGAGAAGATTGGCCCAAGCAGCGGAATATCCTTGGGGAGGTCGGCTTGACGATACTGTTTGAGGAAGTTGGCGCCCATGCCGCCGGCGTAAAAGAAATAGACCGCGTCAGGTTTGGCAGCGCGCAACTGAGCGAGATCGGCAGCGTAGTCGAGCTGGTTCAGCGGTGTATAGATCTCACCGGCCAGCGGCTCCTTGTAAAAACGTTTGAAGCCAGCGAGCGCATCTTTGCCGGCCGGATAGTTCGGCGCCAGCAGATAGATGCGCTTGAAACCTTTTTCGGCTGCGTATTTGCCCATCGCTTCATGCGGCGTGTCGTTCTGGAAGCCGACGGCGAAGAAATTCGGATGGCACTGGCGGCCGGCGAGCTCCGAGGGGCCAGCGTTGCTGCTGATCAGAAGCGCACCGCTGTCGAGCACCGGCTTGGCGGTCGCGAGCAGGACATTGGACCAGGGCATCCCCGTGACGATGTCCATGCGCTCGCGGTCCAGATATCTTTCTATGACTTGACGGCCGACGTCGGGACGCAGCTGGTCGTCGTCGTAAGACACCTTGACGTTCGCCTCGATACCTCTGAGCCCGAGCTTGAAGCCGTCCATCATGTCCTGTCCGACGGCGGCCGCCGGACCCGACAAGGTCGTCAGGAAACCGATTTTCAATTCTTGAGCCGAAGCACAGGCGGCAAAGCCAGCTACGGCGGCAGCGGTTACGAAGGGAAGCGCACGCTTCATTCTGTCCTCCTGGGTTTTCGTCTGCCGGGCGGCGATTCGAACCGTCGCTCTTGCCGGCAAGGCGCACGTTCTGTTCTAGTTACAGTTGCGGCGCCTGCCGGCGCCGATAGCAATGTCAGGCATCGACCTCGATCAGAATGGCACCATCCTCCTGCATGGCAGGAAACGAGCGGACCGGCTCGGTGCATGGCTCGCTGGTGGGTTCGCCCGTGCGAATGTCGAACAGCCCCTGATGGAGCGGACACTCGATGAGATGCCCGTCGAGATATCCGTCCGAGAGCCGCGCTTGTCCATGTGTGCAGAGATCCGCCGTCGCATAGACTTCGCCATCGACGGCATAGAGAGCCAAGGGTTGACCGCCGACATTGACGCCCAGAAGGCCGCCCGCTGCCTCGACGTCCTTCAATGCTGCCACCTTAATCCAGCACTTGTCGCTCATGCGGGATAGATCAGCGAGTTCGGGATCATTTCGCTGTCGAACACAAGGATGCGCTCCTTAAAGCGCAGCCCGCCCGCATCGCGCACGATGACGTCATGCGAAACGCCGCAGAGAACGATCTGTGAGGGCTTATTGAGCATCGTCTGCACGACCAGTACGTTCTGTCGCGCACGAGTCGCCGTCGCATCCTCTCCCTTTAGACGCAGTCCCGTGTAGAAGCGCCGATAATAGCGCGGCGCGTACATCTGGGTCGACTGGATGCCCTGCACCCGATCGACAAGCATGCCACGGCTTTCGGCCTGGATCGTGCAGAGCGTGTAGCCTGCCTCGAAATTCTCGCGCGGAATGATGCGGTAGAGACAGTCCTCGACAAAGAATTCGGGCCAATCATCGAGGCGCCCGTCGTCGAGCGTCTCCATGTAGTCGTCATAGAAGCCGCGCAATTCTTCAAGATCGGGGGCATCATCGATCGTCTTGCGGAAAGCTACGCTCACAGCCCCATCACTCCCCGGTAGTAGCGATACATGCCGCGAATTGCGGTCTCGGTCGCCATGTGATTGGCGTTGCCGACTTCGCGCCCGTCGAGCATCATCAGCGCCACGTCGTCCTGCGGCGCCTGGGCGAAGCCTTGCTGCGACATTTCCACGACCTCGCCGTCGTCGGCGGACACATAACCTGCCGGCCCGAAGAGATTGGCCTGACGCGTGCGCCGCCGCCGCATATCCTCGCTGTCGTCGGCGAAGCCGAAATGCGTCCAGATATAGTCGAACCCGTCAGGACCTGTCGGAATGATCTGGCGGGTCGACAAGGCGTTCATCTGTTGCTGCAGAATGACGCTAGGAAAAATAGTGCTCATGCCCACCGTCTCGTCACCCTTGAACTCATGGACGGCATCGATAATGCAGTTGTCAGCAAGCTTGAGATCGGCCTGAAAGTTCGGCAGGGCACCCGTAACCTCGTTGAGTTCCTGCTCGCCGCGGATGGACAACAGACAGGCGTGACGTCCCTTCTCGTCCATTTCAAGCGCGCTCTTCTGGTCGGCCCGATACAGCCCAAAGGTTGCGAAGAACACATGCAGCAGACCCGCGTGATAGGGGTCCTTGATGTTCTCCATCATCAGCTTCCAGTTCGCCGGAATGTGCTGTCGATTGTAGCCGATGACGCGCAGCTCGCGGCCACTGTAGACACGCTCGTAATTGCGCCAGAATTTTTCGCCGAGATAGTCGCGAAAGCTGGGCGTCTGCTCGGAAAACGTAGCCCAAACCACGCCATTTACCGCCTCGGCCCGAAGCTTGCGCAGCCCGAGCTTCTTCGGATCGAAATCGGCCGGCATCCCGCCCTGGCCCCGTACTCCGCGGCGGAACGGCACCCCGATCAGATCCCCCTTCAAATTGTAGTTCCACAAGTGATAGGGGCAGGTGAGCTCTTTCTTCTGGCCGAAACGCGTCTGGCAGAGCTTGACGCCGCGATGGCTGCAGCGGTTTTCCACCACGGAGATTTCGCTCTCGCCGCTGCGGATCATGATGACCGGGCGCTCGCCAAGCGTTGTCGTCCGGAAGCTGCCGATCTCGGGAACCTCAGCCTCGAGGCCGCAATAGATCCAGTGCGGGCCGTACCAGATTTTCTCGAGTTCCTCCCGATAGATGTCGGGGTCGGTATAGGCCCAGAACGGGACACTGGCGTTCGGGTCGGCGGACCAGGTTCTGTTGACGACATTCATCGGAGCACGAGCCTCCCTGCGACATTTTTTCATTTCTCCAAACATTGCCCGTTGTCAATTCGATTGTCCAGTGAGAAATTGATTGGCCAGGGAGAAACGCATGCCGCGAGGCGATACCGGAAAAAATGTTGTTATCGTCGGCGGAGGTCACGCCGGAGGCGCGGCCGCCCTGGCGCTGCGCGATATGGGATATACGGGAGCGATCACGATTGTTGGTGCGGAAGCGGCGGCACCCTACGAGCGCCCATCGCTGTCGAAGGAACTGCTGCAGGGCAAAGAGATCTCTCCGCGATTTCTCGCTGGTTCCGAACGCTGGGCTGCCCTCAGCGTCGAGTTGCGGCTCGGCGTGACGGCGGCCCGCCTGGATCGCAATAACCGGGTTCTTCACGCGGCCGACGGAAGCGCACTCGGTTTCGACCGGCTCATCATAGCGACCGGCGGCGCTCCGCGTCGGCTGCCAATTCCCCGGCAAGACGCCGTATTGGCGCTTCGCGACATCGCTGACGCCGCGGCAATCGCGGCGCGCGCGCGGCCTGGCGCGACCGCACTCGTCGTCGGCGGCGGGGTCATCGGGCTAGAAACCGCGGCAAGCCTTCGCTGTTTGGGTCTCGATGTGATCGTCGTCGAGGCTGGCGATCGGCTGATGGCGCGCAATGTTCCCGCCGATATGGCCGCGCGGATGGCGGCGATTCACCGCGACAGGGGCGTCAAGTTGATTCTGGGGAGCGGCATCGAGGCCGCACGTTTTGACGCTCCGCGTCTGGTGATCCGCCTGACGAACGGTACCGAATTCCGCGCCGACATGATAATTGAAGGTATTGGCATCGCACCCTGCGTTGCTCTGGCGGCCGAGAGCGGGCTTGTCTGCGACAACGGCGTATGTGTCGATGAACGCTACGTCACGTCGGATCCCGCGATCCTCGCGATTGGTGACGTCGCTGCGCCACCAGCGGGCCGACAGGAGAACTGGGCGCATGCGCAAAGCAGCGCCCGTGCGGCGACCCGTTCAATCATGAGCCTCGATGCGGAGCCGGCGCCCACACCGTGGTTCTGGACGACCCAGTTCGACCACATGCTGCAAATCGCCGGTGACCCACGCCGCGGAGATCGGACGATTATGCGAGGTCCATCGTCCCTGTATCTGGCAGACAACAGGATTGTCGGTGTCGCCGCACTGGACGCGCCGCGCGATTTCGCCGCCGCCCGGCGACTGATCGGCGCCGCGATTGACGCGGCGAAGGCCGCCGATCCCGCCGTTGATCTCCGCAAGCTGGCGAGCGCGGGCGTTTAGTGGTGCGTGGTACACCCATGCGCCCAATGGCCGCCGATCGCCTCTGTCACCTTGCGGCAGGCGTCATGCAGAGCGGTGCGGGCGGCCTTGTCACCCGATGTATCCAGGGTCGATGCGGCGACGGCGGTTGCGACCAGCGCGAGGTGGCCTTGAAGATCGAAGACCGGTGCGGCGTCAGCGCGAAGCCCCGGGATCATGGTGCTGTCGACTTCGGCGCCGAAGGTCGCGCGTACATTGCGTTTCATGGCCTTGAGGTCGATCTGCGCATGCGTGCGACGGATCTCACGGCGTGCGTGAGCGTCCATCTCAGCGCTATTGCCGAAGGCGTAGAAGACCTGGCCGGTCGAGGATTGCAGCAGCGGCAGGGTCGATCCGATATAGAGCGGCGTGATAACCGGAGGATTGCCGGGATACCAACGCACAATGGTCGCCCCGTTGTCTCCCCAGACCGAGAGGAGATAGGTGCGGCCCGTCTTCTTGGCGAGCGCGGCAAAGACGCCGTCGGCCTGACCGAAAACGTCGAGACGAGACAATGCGGAAAGGCCGAGGCGCACCGCACCGCCATCCAGATCGTAGAGCCCGGTATCGCCGTCCTGCTTGGCCATTCCGGTAGCGATAAGGCTGGTCAGATGCCGATAGGCCTGGCTGGCCGAGAGCCCGGCGCGGTTGGCGACCGCCGACAGGGCGGCGGGACCCTCGCTCGCCGCCAGCGCCGAGAGCACTTTCAGTCCGGTCTCGAGCGACTGAATTCCTCGTCCTCGTGTGCCTTTTTTCGCCACGTTCGTGTTCTCCCCGCCGCGGCGCGTTCGGGACGAAGGCGTTGCGCGGTTCGCGCGCGGCGAATGCGGTTACGGTTCGATCCCGCGCGGCAAGCCCGTTCATTAGCCGTCCGAAGACGATGGTGCAAGCCGTGCGCTCGTGCCGGCATTAGCAGAGTGAGAGTGTGACGATGGACGAGGTAATCATCATCGGCGGCGGCATCGGGGGACTTACGCTGGGCCTCACGCTACACGCGGCCGGCATTCCCTGCCGGATTTATGAGGCGGCTGAAGAGATCAAGGCGGTCGGCGTCGGCTTGAACATTCTGCCGCATGCAACACAGATCCTTGCTGCGCTCAAGCTCGAAGACGCGCTCGCGCGTGTCGCAGTGACGACAAAGGACGCCACCTTCTTCAATCGCTTTGGGCAATTGATTCATCGGGAGAATCTTGGCCGCTTCGCCGGCTACGATCATCCGCAATTCTCGATTCACCGCGGCGATCTGCATCGCATTCTGCTGGATGCGTTTGTCGCGCGGGCGGGCAAAGATCGGCTTGTCCTTGGCCGCCGCTGCCGGGGCGTCGCGCAGACGGACACTGGAGTCGATGTCTTCTTCGACGGCGACGTTGCGCCGACGCGGGGGAGCGTCGCCATTGCTTGCGACGGCATTCATTCGGTCGTGCGCAAGCAATTCTATCCCGGCGAAGGTGCGCCGCGCTATTCCGGCGTCAACATGTGGCGCGGCGTCACGCGGTGGCGGCCGTTCCTTTCGGGCGCGAGCATGGTGCGCGCCGGTTGGCTGGCGCATGGCAAGATGGTGATATATCCGATCCGGGAAGCGATTGACGCGCAGGGCCGCCAATTGGTGAACTGGGTCGCCGAGATCGAAACGCCAGCCTATCGCGAGCGCGATTGGAACAGGCCGGGAAATATCGACGATTTCATCGGTCACTTCGCCGACTGGCGCTTCGATTGGCTTGACCTGCCGGCCTTTATTCGATGCGCCGATGCAGTCCTGGAATTTCCGATGGTCGATCAGGACCCGCTGCCGCGGTGGAGCTTTGGCCGCGTGACGCTGCTCGGCGATGCCGCGCATCCGATGGTACCGCGCGGCTCCAACGGCGCCGGGCAGGCCATCCTCGACGCGCACGCACTTGCCAAGACGCTTCGCGACTATCCCGACAACCCGGTCGCTGCGCTCACCGCCTATGAGGAGCAGCGGCTTGAGGCGACCGCGCGAATCGTCCTGACGAATCGCACCAATCCGCCGGATGCCCTCTTGCGTGAGGTCTTCGAACGCACGGGCGACAAGCCGTTCGCGTCGATCGACGATGTCATCAGCCGCAACGAGATCGCGGCGCTGTCGGACGGCTACAAGAAGATCGCGGGCTATGCGAAAGAGATGCTCAGGCCAGGATCATGACTTGGGAACGGGCGCTCGCTCCAGACTATGGACTTTGCCGGCTTCCGAGCTGCCAACATAGACGCCGAAGCGGTCCTCCTGCCGCTCGCTGACATAGCGGCGCAGCATGATCGCGTTGGCCTTGCTGGGCAGATCGTCGAACGGAATTTCAGCGAATGGCGTCAGTATGGCGCCGTCGCTATCGGCGGGAGGGCCGTCCAAAATCTCGCCGCGATGATAGACCTGCAGGCGTCCGGTCGCGCGATCGTCCACGATGGCATAGACGAAGCTCGTTACGGCTCTGACCTCGGCCTTGTGCAATTGCGCGAAGAGGCTTCCCGGCTCGTCGCGCTCCTCACCCAGCGTATGGCCTGTGGGAAGCCGCAGACGACCCTGATCGCGCAAGAGCAGGATGCGTCCATCTTTTTCGAAAATGCCGCCGATCTCGGCCTGTGCGCCGCTCGACGCGGACTCGGCGTGCCTTTCAAGTCCGAAGCTGACGTAGCTTCCGCCATGATAGCCAAGAGGTGTGCGGGCCGAATGGCCGAAGTCGATCACTCGCCCGATCAGGATCAGATGATCGCCCGCCTCGATTCTGTCATGCGCAACGCAGTCGAGCCATGCGGTCGCGTCGTCGAAAATCGGACTGCCGCCGTTTCCTGTGCGCCAGGCCGTGTCGGCGAATTTGTCGGTGCGTTTGGAGGCGAAGACGCCGGAGACGGATCGCTGCGCTTCGCTAAGTATATTGATGGCGAAGCGATCCGTCGCGGAGAAGATCGGATGGCTCGACGCGCCGACGCCGAGACACACGAGCACGAGGGGAGGGTCCATCGAGACCGAGGTGAATGAATTGGCGGTGAAGC
>JBOHIT010000179.1:0-4769 GCA_050726155.1 Bradyrhizobium sp. | reverse complement strand
TGGCGGGGATCACAAGGTTGTGTGAGTGACATCATGAACTGGCACGCCGGAATGAGCTCTGTTCACCATTTCTCGCGGATACTGATTGGCAAGCAGGACGTGCAGTCCTTGCTGCGGCGGTTTGCCGGTGACCAGTCGGGCAGCTATGTCATCATATCTGCGATTCTGATGCCCGTTTTGGTCGGGGCCGCTGGCCTCGGTACCGAGGTCGGATATTGGTACTATAAACACAAGAACATGCAGAGTGCCGCTGACTCAGGCGCCGTAAGTGCGGCGACCGCCGGCAGCAATCTGGCCGCTGAAGCAAATGCAGTGACCGCAACCTATGGCTACGCGAATGGGGTGAACAGCGTGGCCGTTGCCGTCAACCAGCCGCCGACGGCGGGCAATCATGCTTCGAACCCGGAGGCGATCGAAGTCATCATAAGTCAGCCGCAGCAGCGGCTTCTGGCGGCGTTGTTTGGGACCGGGCCCGTTCTTATCACCGCGCGTTCTGTGGCATTGCCAAATGCCGGAACGGGCTGCGTATTGGCGCTCAACTCGAGTATCAGCCCAGCCGTAAAAGTAAGCGGCAGCAATACGCTCACCCTGAACAAATGCAATCTTTACAGCAATTCAAGCGGAAGCCCCTCACTTGATGTCAGCGGCAGTGCAACGGTTGCTGCCAATCTGGTCGGGGTTGTCGGCGATATTTCCGGCGCGAGCAATATCACTGCGACGAACGGTCTTCGGACCCACATACGGCCGGTCGCCGATCCCTACGCAGACGTCACGCCACCGGCGAAGCCGAGCTGCAGCAGCGCCAAAATCACAGTGAATGCCAACGGAAAAACCAACACCCTCGATCCGGGCTGCTACAGTGGCAGCATCACCGTCAATGCCGGAGCCACGCTGAATCTAAGCCCTGGGATCTATTACCTGAACGGCGCTAATTTGAGCGTGGGCGGCAATGCCACCATCACCGGGACGGGGGTTACCCTCGTCTTTACTGGTTCGGGCAGCGATTGGGGCACCGCCTCGATCGGCAGCAATGCGACCGTGAATCTGACGGCGCCAACTTCGGGAAGTACCAAAGGGATCGTCATGTACGGCGATCGCAATATGCCGGCCGGGACGACGTTTAACCTCACCGGCGGCGGCACGCAGAACTTCGCTGGCGCCATCTACTTGCCAAAGGCAAACCTGAGCTTCGCCGGCGGCAACGGTACGACGACCTCCTGCACAAAGATCATAGCGGATACGTTGGCCTTCACGGGCACTTCGAGCCTTGAGGTCAATTGCAACGCGCTGGGTACTGCCGCCATCGGCAGCATCACCGCACAACTTGTCGAATAAGGCCGGAGTTTCGCGATGACGACAGGTGATTGTCCCATGACCCGCTTCCAACGAGCGCGCCGCAAGCTGATTTGTCATTTCACTCGCGCTGTCAAAGACACGACCGGCGCCGCTGCCGTTGAATTCGGCTTGCTGATTCCAGTATTCGGGCTGATGCTCATTTCTGTCACCGACATTGGCCTGAGCGCCTATCGGAAGATGCAGGTGGAGGCCGCAGCGCAGGTAGGCGCTCAATACGCCATGGTAAACGGCTTTGACGTAAGCGCGATTTCCACAGCGGTAACGAGCGCGACCAACGCAACGGCGGTTACCGCCACTCCTTCTCCGGCAAAATATTGCGGCTGCTTGACTGGTTCGAGCATCACTACCGTCTCTTGCGGCACAACATGTCCAGGAGGCACGTTAGCTGGAACTTACACCACCGTATCCGCCCAGGCTTCCTACGCTACAATCGTGGATTATGGCGTTGTGCCTGCCACCTACACGTTCAGCGCGCAGTCGACAGTGAGATTGAAGTGAAACGCGCAAATCCGATCGGAGATGAAAGCGGCACAACAGCCATTGAATTTGCCTTGACCGCCCCGGTCTTTTTTCTGTTTCTTTTCGGCATTATCGAGATCGGCCTGTTGTTGTGGACGCAGATAGGCATCCAGCACGGCGCTGAAATGGCGGCGAGATGCGCCAGTATCAACAGCACGCTTTGTCCGAGCGCGACTGCCGTCAAGAGTTACGCAACCCAACAATCGTTCGGCCTCACCCTGCCGTCCTCGACGTTTAGCTACAGCACTCCTGCTTGCGGAAATCAGGTAAACGCAACTTATACCTTTCAATTTCCGGCAATATTAGGCCTGTCACCCCTGAACTTGACGGCGCAGGCGTGTTTTCCGGCGTGAGCGCTAACTGAATTTTGCGCTGCCCACCGCGAATGGCATTCGCAGGATGTCGTCCCGTCTTGTACCCGCGCCAACTGCGGCGATAAACGCTCCTGGCGGGTAAAACGGATGCCGTAACCCGCCTGCAAAAGTCCGAGCTGGGTCAACAGCGCTCGCTTTGGCAGACGGCGTCCCGCAATTCGGGTGCGTTCATTCCCTGCGGTCATGCCGCGCGCTGTCGACGGCATCGTCCGATGGGAAGATGCTTTGGTATATCGCGCGGGCCTCTCGGATCAAGCGAGCTCGTTCGAGTTCGGATTTCGGGACAAAACGGATGACTTCGCCCATTGGGCTCTCCAAGGTTGGAAAAACATTCCGCCTACAGCTGGTTTCAAGTCTTCAGAGTTGAAAGGCCCACGCCCATCACAAGAACTTATTTCTGGATGGATGGTGCCCTGTGAAAGGCCCACCTCCTTGCGGGGGGCGCCGGAGAAAGAAATCTGTTGGGGTGGGGTCCCGGTTCCGATGCAGGCGACGTGACGCCGAAGGCCCGGGTGGGTCGGGTTTCGATCACCGTGTTCTTACGGGGCGCAATTGGCAAGCAGCTTGCGAGGGGTATGCCAGCTGTTCGGCAACCAAGCACCGGATGTGCCGAACCAGGCCATTGGAGCACACAAATGAATGTACAAGTTCGTTTTGAGACAACGCGCACAAGTGCTGCACGCGAGATCGCAATCATCAGCAAGATACTGGCTGACCTTGTTCGCACCGTTCAACAGATCGAATCCGATATCGCAGCCGAAGAAGCGCGCGCCGGGGTTTCCGACCGGTCGGACGTCAAGTATCCGCTATTGGCGCGGACGCTGGTCGATCGGCGCGACAATCTCGAAATCACCATTGCCGCCCTTGAACAGCGTCACATCGAGCGCGCGCAGCAAGAGCAGGTGGCCGCCGCGGCTTGACGGCACAACGACCCGCAGCTGGGTTGGCTCGGTGGCGGTCGGTCAATCGCGTCCCGGCCATTTGGCCCGATAGCGGATTTCGCTGCCGTCGGCGTTCGGTTGCCAGGGTCCGAACTGAGCGGCATGCGGCGCCTTGCCGGTCAGTCCGATGCGGTAGACACGGGCGGGCTGGCCCTTGATCGTGACCTGTAGTTGCCGATGGGCGGTACGGAAGGCGAGTTCGACGTCGCCTGCGATCACCGGTCGCTCGCCGTCGCGGCGGAACTCGTTGAACCTCGGCGCGCCCGGCATCGTGTTGATGTCGGTCTGCAATTCGACCGCGACCTCAGTGGCGGAATTCAGCAATGCCGATCCCGCCGGAAGGCGAACCTCGAAGAAAAGAAGCGGGGTGGCGGCGTTCGGGTTGAGCCAGGGTGTCGCCGTCGTGACCACGTAGGCATAGTAGGCCGTGCCGGCGGCGGCGCAGAGCGCGACGACGACCGCGAATGCTTTCAGGCTGTTTCCGGCAAGTCCGCCGGCATTCTCGCGGCCGCGCATCGCCAACTTCGTGCCGAGGATCAACCCCGCGATCGCGCCGGCCGGGGCGAACACCACCAGCGCCAGTATGCCCGACTGAATCGGATCGGCCGGGTTTCCAAAACCGCCGAGTTCAAGCAACAGCAGCGTCGCGAGATAGCCCGCTACCGCGCCTGCAACCCCGCCGGCAATCTGGCGTGAATTTTTCAAATGTCCCTCGATGACTCAAGCGCCGCATATTGCGAAACAGGTTGCGGCTTGGACTGCCCACCTTTGTCGGGGCTGGTCGGCACTTTGTTCACCGCTTTCGGGGTGAATTGCAGATCTTTCAGGTGCGTCATGGCGCCATGGCATTAATTCGGCCAAGATCGAACTGATTTGATCGCCCGGAAGGAATGGCTGATGACATCGCGCGTCGAACGCGGAAGAGGGGAGGTCTGACTTGAAAGCCGTCGTTAGATCAGGGGTGGTCGCGGCGTGCGCTGTGCTGGCGACCATGTGCCTCTTGGGCCTGATCTTGGGTCGGGCCCTCAATATGGAGCCAATTACGATACTGCGCAAAATGAGTGCGGACGCTGAGCTTTATATTTTTCCGATTGTTATTCTGTGTGAATTCTATTTTTTCATAAATGATATCCTGTTCCACCTCTCCAGGAAATATCAGCTTCACCTTGGCATCGATTTTCCGGAGATCAGGTTCAGGTACGATCTCAACAGCAACGCCATCATTCCGCTTCGAGCCAAGCTATGGGGGCTCTACCCATCAACCATTGCTCTGACCTTGCTCGGCTTTGTATTGCTCCTTCTCAATCGATCATAAGAGGCCGCAGTTTCGTGCATTGCCGAGCGAATGGATGAACCAGCACCCTACGACATGATGACAAAGTCTTTTCCCGAGCGCGAGTCGGGATGAAGCGGGGCATCGGTCAGTATCACGATCATTCCCGGGTGCATCCGCTCGCTGATCTTGGC
Organism: Bradyrhizobium sp.; assembly: GCA_050726155.1. Lineage (GTDB taxonomy): Bacteria > Pseudomonadota > Alphaproteobacteria > Rhizobiales > Xanthobacteraceae > Bradyrhizobium. The sequence continues at coordinate 112 of JBOHIT010000179.1, read as the reverse complement.
AATAAAATCGGGATCGGCCTTCAGCCGTTGCAGCAGGCGGTCGCTCGGCTGGGAATTGGCGGATTCGGCTTCGTGGCTGATCGCCGACCATTTCATGCCCTGCGCACTGCCA
>JBOHIT010000178.1:0-3535 GCA_050726155.1 Bradyrhizobium sp. | reverse complement strand
GCTCACCACACCGCGGCGCCCGTGTCATAAAAATGATGTTGTTGTTCCGCGCGGCGGTCACTACCACTGGCAGGAAATGCTCGGGGGCAATCGAGGCGTGGTCAGTCAATCTCTCAGAGCCGAACCGGAATGGATGCGCAAAGCCCTCAGTTACATTCTCGGCGGCAGCGCCGCCAGCGTGCTTACGATTACCTTTGGTCTGTCGTATTCGCTGCTGATTTTTACCGGCCCTCTGGCACCCTATCTGGCCTACGGCGTCGCCGCGACCTTCATCTCCTCGGCGATCCTCGCCGCCGTGATCGCTGCGGGAAGCTCGTTCCCGTTCGCCATCGCAGCCCCCGACAGCTCCACGGCGGCGATGACCGGAATATTGGCGTCGTCACTGGTCGAGCACATCCTCGCAAGCGATCCGTCGGCATCGCTGGTGGCGCCGGCCCTGATGACGCTGGGTCTTTCAGCCATTATCACCGGCATCGTGCTTTGCGGCTTCGGCGTGTCGCGGATGGGCCGCGCGATCCGCTACGTGCCCTATCCCGTTGTCGGCGGATTCCTCGGCGCGACCGCCTGCCTGATCATTTTGGGCGCAATCCGCGTTATCACCGGCCTGCGCCTTCAATTGACGACGCTCGATCAGTTCGCAAACATCCTGACCCTGTCCGAACTGGCGGCGGCCTGCGCAATGGCACTCGCGCTGTATCTGACCTGGCATCGCGCGCGTACGTCGTTTGGCTTGCCGGCCATGCTGGTCGGCGGCGTAATCGTTGGGCATATCGCGTTCTGGCTTGCCGGCTTCACGTCGGCGGGCGCGCAGGCATCGGGATGGACATTCCAGGCGCCGCCGAGTGTCAGCTTCATGTTGCCGTGGGGCGCGGCCGAAATAGCCAGATATCCCTGGCATGCCGTGCCGGATCTGCTCGGCAATCTCGTTGCCGTCATTTTCGTCACGGCGTCGAGTACGTTGTTCAACACCGCGGGTATCGAAGTTGCCGCCCACCGCGAAGCCAACCTGGAACGTGAATTGAACGTCACCGGCATCGCCAACATCGTGTCGGGCGTATTCGGCGGCTACACCGGCTGCATCTCGGTCAGCCGCACGATCCTCAACTTCAACAGCGGCGGGACCGGCCGGCTTGGCGGCCTGACGGTGGCCGCGATCTCGGTGCTGATGCTGGCGGTCGCCCCGATGCTGCTCGGCTACATGCCGAAATTCGTGCTCGGAGGCCTGCTGCTCTATCTCGGGGCCGATCAGTTGCACAAATGGATCATCGAATCGCGACGGCGCCTGACCAAGACCGAATATGTGTCCTTGCTGGCAATCATCGTCATCATCCTGCAGTGGGGCTTCGTCGCCGGTGTGCTGATCGGCGTCGTGATCGGCTGCGCGACATTCGCGTTCACGGCGGCTCGGATCGATTCGATCAAGTTCAGCTTTGACGGCTCCGAATATCGCAGTTCGCTGGACCGCTCGCGCGACGATCAGGCGATCCTGATGGCCCATGGCCGGCAAATCCAGGGCCTCAATTTGCAGAGCTATCTCTTCTTCGGCTCCGCCAACCGGCTTTACCAGCACGTCAAGGCGCTGCTCGTACTGCGTCCGGAATGCCGGTATCTGGTTTTCGATTTCAAGCTCGTGACCGGGTTTGATTCATCGGCCGCCTACAGCTTTGCCCAGATCAAGCGCAGCGCCGACGAGCGCGGCATCGTGCTGGTGCTGGTTCATTTGCCTGCGCTCGCCGAGAAGGCATTGCGGTCGAGCGGCTTCCTTTCCGGCCGGGTGCGTATCGTGCCTGAGCTCGATCATGCGTTGGAGCAATGCGAAAACGAGATCATTGCGAAGCATCAAGGGCACGAGCAGGAGGAGGCTAATCTGCGTGACTGGTTCACGCAGATTCTCGGAACCCCGCGCGATGCCGTGGCGCTGATGCATCGCTGCGAGCGCGTCGAGATCGACGCCGGCGAGATCATTGTCAGCGCCGGCGACGCTGCCGATTCCATGCATTTCATCCTGGATGGGCGCGTTGGAATTATGGTTCCGGCGAACGAAGGCCGCACCACGCGGGTCCGAAGCCTCGGCCGCTACACCACGATCGGCGAAATGGGCCTCGTCTCGCACACCCCGCGCAGCGCGACCATTCAGGCCGAAGTCGCGAGCATCCTCTACGTCTTGAACACGCAGCAGTTCGAAGCCCTCAAGACCGACGATCCCCAGCTCGGCCAGAAGCTATTGATCTATTTCGTATCCGTCATGGCCGAACGACTGACTTTCGCCAATCGCACCATCGCGGTATTACGGCGATAGGCTTTGCGTTGACGGCTTGAGTGCCGAGGAACCTCCTTTGTTGGGTTAGATGATATGACAGCACAACCGACCCTGGCCGACGCTAAGACCTTCTCGTTCAGCGACTATCGCCTGCACAGCGGCATCGTGCTGCCCGAGGTGACCATCGGCTATGCGACGCTCGGCACGCTGGCGCCAGATCACGGCAATGCCGTGCTGATCACGCACGGCAATACCAGCGGACCGCAGATGATCGATCCCGGCGGTTCGACGGGCGAAGGCAGCTGGAACGAGCTGGTCGGGCCGGGTAAGGCGGTCGATACCAATCGCTACTTCGCGATTTGTCCGAATATGCTGGGCTCGTCCTACGGATCGACCAACGCCGCCAGCATCGACCCCGCAACCGGCAAGCCTTATGGGCCGCGCTTTCCGGACATCACCGTCAGCGACATCGTCGGCACGCAGCGGCGGCTGCTCGATCATCTCGGCATCGACCGGCTGGTTGCCATCGTCGGTCCGTCCTATGGCGGCTTCCAGGCCTTTCAATGGGCCGTCAACTATCCCAACGCGATGAAGGGGATCGCCGCCGTCGTCACCTCTCCACGGCTGCCGCCGGAGCGATCCGACGCGAATGTCGCACGCCTGCTCGGAACGCTGTCGAAGGATCCGAACTGGAACGGCGGCGATTATTACGATCGCGGCGGCGTGGTGGAGAGCATGACCCAGATCCGCATCGCCACGCTGAAGACCTACGGCATCGAGACCCGCCTGCGCGCGACGATGTCCGATGAGGGCGAGATCGAAGCCGCGATCCGCGACGAAGCGGCGCGATGGGCCAATGGTTTCGACGCCAATTCGCTGATCATCCTTGCGAAGGCGTTGCGCGGCTTCGACGTCACGGCGCAATTGGGCCAGATCAAATCGAAGGTGCTGTTCGTGCTGTCGCGGACCGACAAATTGTTTCCGCCTGACATCGCGCCCGGCGTGATGCAGGGGCTGAAGGCCGCCGGCGTCGACGCCGATTATTTCCTGCTCGACAGCGAACTCGGCCACTCCGCCTCCGGCCTCGACGCCCATAAATGGGCGCCGCGGCTGAGGCAGTTCATGGATGGGCTCTGACGTAACCGTCATTGCGAGGAGCACTTGCGACGAAGCAATCCATTCTTTCGTTGTGCGGCGGCATGGATTGCTTCGCTTCGCTCGCAATGACGGAGTTCGATGCTGGCATCGCCCCGGAATGACGGCGCGGCCTTACCT
>JBOHIT010000177.1:0-6327 GCA_050726155.1 Bradyrhizobium sp. | reverse complement strand
ACAGCGCGCTGGGGAATGCCGTCGTCGTCAAAGGCGCTGATGGATGCCACGAAAAAACGGGCCGAAAAGCTTCAAGCCAAGGGGAAGACCGTCGATTTCAATGAACTGCTGCGAATGGAGCCGGACGGCGGCACGACGAACATACGCAACGTGAAGAGCAAGCATTGGACGCGATGGCTCGGAACCGAAAATCGCTGCTTGGTGCCGTTCAACTCCTTCAGCGAGTTTAACAAGGCCGAGGGCGGTGATATCTGGTTTGCGCTTGATGAGACCCGTCCCCTCGCGTGCTTCGCCGGCATCTGGACCAACTGGACGTCCGTTCGGAAGGTCAAGGAAGGCGAGACCACCAACGACCTCTACGCGTTCCTTACGACCGAGCCGAATGCCGAGGTCGGCGCCATCCACCCCAAGGCGATGCCCGTGATCCTGACGACGCCGGAAGAAATCGAGACCTGGATGACTGCCCCTCCGGACCAAGTCTTGAAGCTGCAGCGGCCGCTTTCGGACGGATCGCTCAAAATCGTCGCCCGTGGTAACAAGGAAGACCCGATCGGGCCGACAACGTGACCGACGAGGACGACCGCCAGGCGGCCCCCTCGCCTCGCCAACGCAAGATCATCCACGTCGACATGGACGCCTTCTATGCGTCCGTCGAGCAGCGCGACAATCCGGTTTTCCGCGGCAAGCCGGTCGCCGTTGGCGGATCCCGTGAGCGTGGCGTCGTGGCGGCGGCCAGCTACGAAGCGCGAAAGTTCGGCGTGAGGTCGGCGATGCCGTCGGTCACGGCCAAGCGGCAATGCCCAGACCTGATCTTCGTGAAGCCTCGTTTCGAGGTGTACAAGGCGGTCTCGCAGCAGATCCGCGAAATCTTCGCCGAGCACACGCTGCTCATCGAACCGCTGTCGTTGGACGAGGCCTACCTCGACGTGACCGAAAATCTGCAGGGCATTCCATTGGCCCGGGACGTGGCGTTGGCGATCCGTTCGAAGATCAAGGAAGTGACCGGTCTCAACGCATCCGCCGGCATCTCCTACAACAAGTTTCTGGCGAAGCTCGCTTCCGACCACCGCAAGCCTAACGGCCAGTATGTGATCACGCCCGAGATGGGACCAGCGTACGTCGAAGCCCTGCCCGTAGGCAAATTTCACGGCATCGGGCCCGCCACCAGTGCGAAGATGAACTCGCTCGGGCTCTACACGGGTCTTGACATGCGAAATCAATCGCTCGAATTCATGCAAGCCAACTTCGGAAAAGCCGGCGCTTACTACTATTGGATTTCAAGGGGCGTCGACAATCGCGAGGTTCACGCAAATCGGATCCGGAAGTCTGTCGGAGCCGAGAACACGTTCTCCAGCGACCTCACCGAATTCGAAGATATGGCGTCCGAACTCACGCCGTTGGTCGACAAAATCTGGCGGCATTGCGTGGATAAGGTGGCATGCGGCCGGACTGTCACTCTGAAGGTGAAGTTCGCCGATTTCGAATTGATTACACGCAGCCGTACGTTGCCCGCATCCATCGAGAGCCGCACTAGCTTGGAATCTGTGTCGCGTGATCTGTTGAGGATGGTGTTCCCGCTAGACAAAGCCGTAAGACTGCTGGGAGTGTCGGTTTCAGGTTTTGCAGGCGACGAAGAGGCCAATCGCCCCAAACAGATCGCCCTCGAGCTGTAAGCTGAATTAGCTCACGTAGCACCGACTAGCCGCTGGATGACCGCTGTGCGTTACGAGCGGCTATTCCACAATGGCTCATTTCGCGGATCTAACCCTCGACAATGATCCGAAATATTGAGCCCACTCTAACACCACAGCGCGCTTTGTTTCGGCCTAATACATTGGTCATCACTAGATTTTCTTTGATCGCCCGGTGCACACATCGTGCACGCGACGCCCTCTAACTATCTGAAGACTTCACTCTCCTTCCAATCCATCGTGGGGACGTTTGGCCCAGATCCAGCCAATGAAAGCCTAGAAGGATTAAGTTCGCGCATTGCAACGGCCGCTTTGCCGGGAGCCGCACTTTTTGGACCTGCGGCTCCGGGTGCTTGGCGGAGCTTCTTGAGTTGCTTTTTACCCGCCAGGCTTTGCTTCATCGCAAGGTTTACATTGGCCGCCAAGTGACAGCGACATGAAGCTTAATCTTTGTTCGTATCAAACTTTTTCCGAGTCGTGCCGCGCGTCGGAATCAGGACGCTCTACGGTTTCCTCGCTAAACTTTGGTGCTTCGCCCTGCAAGGAAACTTCATCCTGTGGATCAGTTGCATCGTGCGAAGCCGTCCGCAAGTTCGCCTCGTCCGTCTTTACTATTGGAGGCTGGGCTGCTGCGATGTTGGCAGCCCACTCCTTCTTGGCGGCTGCGAGCTGGTTTGCGGTGAACTGTCGGGCCACGAGGGGACCTAGGACGAGCGCGGCCAGTGCAACGACAAGCGCTAAGCCTGGCGATATGTTGGAAGCGTTCTGCCGATCTTCATCCAAGCTTTTCTTGACCGTGTCGATGTCAGTCTTCGTCGCTTCAAGGCGCTGCGACAACGCCTCCGAACGGTTGGTTTGGCCCCTAAGTGCTTCACCCAGCTGAGTGTTGAGGTTCTCTCTGTTGGCCGCAATCTCCTGGCGCAGCGCTCGCGCGGTCCGCTCGGCGCCTTCCTTCGCGTCCTTTAGAAGTTTGTCTTGCTCGGAGCGCAACGTGTTCACCTGGTCCAGCGCGACCTGTGCAGCCTTGTCGCTGTTAGTCGGCTTTGCTCCCTGCGCGTCGGCACCGAGCGCGACGGCTGCAATCTTTTCGCTGTTCGTTTTGATGGTCTCGGACAGCAATTTCAGCTCGGCACGCACGTCATCGAGTTCTTTGGCAAGCGACTGGGCGCGGTCTTGTACGGATTTTTCGAAATCCGCGATCTGGCTTGGCCGCGGGCCGGAATCGACGACTTGAGGAGGCGCCTCTGGGGGCCGAGAAGTGACCGAAAAGTAGAAAAGAGCGAAGATGAGGATAAACAGCGTTGGTAACGCAAACTTAGTCACTGCGAAGTCCTCCCGTTAGGTAATCCAAAGTTCTCCCTTGCAGCGAAATCGGCAGTTGCAGCGATTTTTCCGCCTAGAGAACAAGAGCATCGCCCCGCGGCCCCCAAACTTGTAAGCCTATCTTGACATCAAGTTGTCTTGACGTCAAACTGCACAGCAGCGAGGAACTTTGACAGCGTCGCATGAGTTCTGCGCTTCTCAAACCGAGGCCCACCCTGCTGCTCGGCAAGCTCTGCCGACAGAGAGGGGACAAGTCTCTAGTCCTCCGACCGTAAACAGAGTTCCGCTACCTGTTACCAACGGACCATGGGCAAAAAGCAGAAACCACCGCAAGACAAACCCAAGGACAAGCCGTCGCGCGCCGAGCAGGCCTGGCAGGTTGCCGAGGAATACGCCGACGACCAGCGCGAGATCATAGAGAAGCTGCGCAAGCCAACCAATTAAGGCCGCCTCAGGTGGCGGCTTCGTCGTCGAAAGCAAGCGGTCGCGCGATCGATCAAGTCATTATTTCGGCCAGTACCCAAACGGGGCTGGCCCTGGTTTGTCCCGGCGCTCCTCCAGGTGCTGATCGGCAAATGCTACAGCCTTTGTTAAAAAGCCGCGGCTACTGACAAATCGATTCCGGTAGAGATAGTGGGCCTGACTACGCGATCTCATTCATTGCGGATTACTGGCGCAATCCGCTTTTGCGGATCGTCAACCGCGGTCGCCATATACCAAGGATCACGTTCACCGTTGCCACCGCAAGCAACACCCAGAGCGATTTCCATTCAGCACTGAGTGTTGCCGCCAACGTGGCCGTATCGACCTCGTGGGCCAAGGCGCGAGCACTCAATTCCGCTTCCTGCTGCATCGGTCCCTGGACTGCCACGAAACCCCACTCAAAAACCAGAATCCCTGTAACCAGCTTGGCCCAAGCCCAACCGGCACTTTGATAGGCAGGATTGAACGCCATCGCCAGCAGGCCAGAGATCAATACGAGTCCAAGCGACGGGAGGAATATCCACGTCGCGATGCCGCCGATTGCACCGCGCATCAGTGCATACTCGGAAAGCGATGTCGGTGCAGGAACAAAACTCAACAACACAAGCAGACAAGCCATCGCTCCCATTTGCCCGATGGCTCCGACGGTGTGAAGAAATTTCATTACCCGTCGAACGGCTAATCCATTGATTACAATCAAATGTTTCTCGGTTTTGCTATTTGGAAAACACCCTGCTCGCAAGAACGTCTGAAACTTCCAGTGACATGATGTCGTCCTCGGTCAGTACGCGGTCGAGATCGGCCACCAGACGGTTGGCCTGGCGCAGCCGCATGCGGTCGAGCGCGTTGCGGATCGAACGCGCGTTGGAGAACAGCGGCTGGGTCTTGCGTAATTCTATGTAGCGGATGAAGGCGTCGCGCGCGTCCGGGCTAAACTTGTAGTTCATGTCTCGCAGCATCAGCTCGGCGATCGCAAGCAGTTCTCCATCGGCGTAGTCGGGGAAGTCGATATGGTGGGCGATCCGGGACCTGAAGCCCGGATTGCTGCTGAAGAACTTGTCCATGCGGTCGCCATATCCGGCGAGGACCACCACCAGATCTTCGCGCTGGGATTCCATCACCTGCAGCAAGATCTCGATGGCTTCCTGGCCGTAGTCCCGCTCGTTATCCGGCCGATACAGGTAATAGGCTTCATCGATGAAAAGCACGCCGCCCATCGCTTTCTTCAGAATTTCCTTGGTCTTTGGCGCGGTGTGACCGATATACTGGCCGACCAGTTCATCGCGGGTGACGGAGACCACATGGCCGCGGCGGACGAAGCCGAGTTTGTGGAGGATGTTCGCCATACGCAGCGCGACCGTGGTTTTTCCCGTCCCTGGATTGCCGGTAAAAGACATGTGCAAGGTCGGGACATCGGAGGTCAGGCTCATCCGCTTGCGGATACGCTCAATTAGCAACAGTGAGGCAATCTCGCGGATGCGGGTCTTGACTGGCTTCAGGCCAATCAGCTCGCGATCGAGCTGATCGAGGACATCTCCAATGCCGACCTCGTTGAATTCGCGACGCAGGTCGACCTGTTCCGGTGGCGACGCCTCAGCAGCCGCCGGCGATGCCGCAACCGAGGTCATTTGCCACCATAGCGTCCGCCCTCAGGGCGATCGGTAGCGTAGGACTTCGTGGTGTAGCGGATGTTTCGGCCACCGGCCTCATGTCGTTCGAGCCGGAAACCAGGCTCCTCCGCCGGCCGATTGACGATGAAGGACAGCCGCACTGATTCCCAGCCATGGCTGGAATCGAACGCGGACATTCGGATGTACCGGTCGCCATACACCTTGCGACACTCATTCAACTCCATTAGGACACCGGCGGCATCGCGCAGATCGAACATCGGCAATCCCCACATCTCCCAATAGGTGTTGCGCGGGTGGGGATCGTCGGTGAACTCGATGTTCACCGCCCAGCCATTGCCGAGGCAATATTGCACCTGCGCGGTGATCTGCTCGTCTGTAAGATCGGGCAGAAAAGAAAAGCATCCCTGGGTCACTCGCATGTTGCTTCTCCTCACATCGCCGGCGTGGCGGTTGGAACGAAATCGGGCGAGTCCGTCGACTCGTAGTTGAAGGTGATGTCCTTCCAGACCTCCAGCGCGTCGCGCAGCGGCGTGCAGGTCTGGGCGGCTTTCGCGAGAATTTCCGGTCCCTCCTGGACATAGTCGCGGCCCTCGTTACGCGCGAGGATCATTGCCTCCAGCGCAACACGGTTTGCGGTCGCACCGGCCTGTATGCCCTTGGGATGGCCGATGGTGCCACCACCAAACTGCAGCACGACGTCCTCGCCGAGATGGTCGAGCAACTGATGCATCTGGCCGGCGTGAATGCCGCCCGACGCCACAGGCATCATCTGATTGAGGCTCGCCCAGTTCTGATCGAAGAACACGCCGTGCTCCAGCTTCGTCGGATTGAAGTCCTGACGGCAGATGTCGTAATATCCACGCGTCGTCGCGGGATCACCTTCGAGCTTTCCGACCACTGTGCCGGCATGGATGTGGTCAACGCCAGCAAGACGCATCCATTTGGCGATCACGCGGAACGAGACTCCGTGCAGGCGCTGCCGCGTATAGGTTGAATGGCCTGCGCGATGCAGATGCAGGATCATGTCGTTGCGTCGCGCCCATTTTGCCATCGATTGAATAGCCGTATAGCCGATCACGAGATCGATCATGATGATGACCGAGCCGAGCTCTTTGGCGAACTCCGCGCGCTCGTACATGTCCTCCATCGTCGCTGCGGTGACGTTCAGGTAGGTACCCTTCACCTCACCGGTCCCCGCC
>JBOHIT010000176.1:0-15422 GCA_050726155.1 Bradyrhizobium sp. | reverse complement strand
GAACCAGATTCACCTTGATGTGTTTGACTCTGTGGGAACTTTCGGCGTTATTGCGACGCACCAAAGTTTGAACACATTGTGCCCGGATAACGCGCTCCATCACATACATTTCTCGGGGATTTGATCCATGCGCTCCAACCGCATCCGCAAGTTGTTTTTTGCTTCGTTTCTTGCCACTGCTGCCCTCGCGGCCGCTCCCGTCGCCGCCCAGCAGCCCTATGACGGGCTTTGGCAGGTCACTGTCGTCACCAAAACCGGCAGCTGCGATGCGCAGACCGCGTCAACCTTGACCGTCTCCGACGGCAAGATCACCGGCCCGATTTCCGGCACGGTCAGTTCCGGGGGACTTGTGCGAGTCTCGATCAATGGTGCATATGCGAACGGTCAACTCAGTGGCAATTCCGGATCGGGGAAATGGAATGGAGCTTCAGCTGGTGTACCGTGCAGCGGCCGATGGGAAGCGTCGCGTCAGTAAGACAGGCCCCACATCAGAGCTCTTCGTCCGACCGCGGCGGCTGACATGTGCAGCCGTCGCGTTTTTTATGGTCTCCCTCGCCGCTCCGGCGAGCTACGCCCAGTCCGGCGGACCGTACGCCGGCATGGCCGGTAAATGGGCCGGTGGCGGCACCGTGACGCTGGACGACGGCTCGAACGAACGCATCCGCTGCCGCGCGGTGTATGACGTCGCCGGTCCCAAGATGGACATGAGCCTGACCTGCGCCAGCGACGCCTACCGGTTCAATCTGACGGCCAACGTGGTCGACCAGGGTGGCGCAATTGTCGGGCAATGGAGCGAGACCAGCCGCGGCATCACCGGCAGCCTTTCCGGGCACGGCGGCGGCGGCAACTTCCAGGTCACCGCCGTTACCGCCGGCTTCAACGCCAACATCGCGCTCAAGACGGCCGGCAACAAGCAGACCGTCAGCATCAGGGCCGACAGCCAGTTCCGGGCCGCCAATATCTCGCTGTCGAAATAGGCCGGCATAGTCCTTCCCAAATACCAAATCGCCCGCTCGAGAGCGGGCGATTTTCGTTTGAGACGTGTCGGCTTGAGGGTGCTGCCTGCCGGCGGCTAGCTGGTTTTGGGCTTCTCCAGCTTCGCGGCGGTCTCCTTGATGGTCTTTGCGATCAGCAGCGCCTGTTCCTTGTTGAAGGCGAAATCCTGCACCCCGTTGTTCGTCGTGAGCGAAAGCACCATGATGTCGGGTTGCGCTTCGGGCCAGCCGGTCGCGAAGGCAGTCACGAAACTCGCTGAAGTCGTTCGATTGTTCATAAGATTTCCTGTGTGTTGTTTCGACGCGCTTTATGCCTTGGTTATTCAAGTCTTGGGCACGTAAGCGGTGACTTCGATTTCGACCTTGGCCCTCACATCGACGAGCCCGTCGATATAGAGCAGCGTCGACGGTGGAAAGTTGCGCCCGAGCGTTTCCTTCCAGGCCGCACCAATGCCGGCGCCGGCCGCCTCATATTCGCTGCGACTGGTCAGATACCAGGTCAGGCGGACGATGTGTTCGGGACCCGCATTGGCCTCGCCGAGCAGCTTCATGATTCGTTTCAGCGCGGTGCCGACCTGGGCGGCCATATCTGGCTGATAGTCCCCCTTCTCGTCGCCGCCGGTCTGGCCGGCCAGCACGATCCATTTGCCTGAAGCGTCGACCTCGACGCAGTGTGAAAATCCGCGGGGTTTCGACCATTCGGAAGGTTGCAGGTTTCGCATGGGCTTAGTCCTCCCTTAGACGGGCCGATCCTTAGCACCGAACGGGCGGTCACTCCCATACGAAATTGGCGCCCGCGCATCGCAGCGTCAGCAGATTTGCGCGTTGCAAATCAATACGCGCTCGCCGATACCGGCCTGCCCTGTTCAACCCTGCCCAACCCAGCCTTTCACAAATGGACCGCACACATTCCAAATCACTGGCTGCGCTGTGGATGTCGGGCTGGCTCGCCTTGATGCTGATCATCGTGGTTGCCGGCCGCGAAGCGGTGAGGGAACTGAACGTGTTTCAGTTGATGGAGATGCGTACCATTCTCGGCCTCTTGATGCTGTATCCGCTGATCCGCGCCAGCGGTGGATTTGCCGTGTTGAAGACCGAGCGCCTGCCATTGCACGTTGTGCGCAACGTCATTCATTACGGCGCACAGCTCGGCTGGTTCTTTGCGTTGACGCTGATCCCGATCGGCCAAGTCGTGGCGATCGAGTTCACCATGCCGATCTGGACCGCGATCCTGGCCGCGATGTTTCTCGGCGAGCGCATGACGGTTTGGAAGGTCGTGGCCATCGTGCTCGGGGTCATCGGTGTCGTCATCATCGTTCGCCCTGCAGCCGGCGAGGTCAATCCGGGACAACTGATCGCACTCGCCGCCGCCGTCGGCTTCGGCGTTTCGGTCGCGATGGTCAAATTGTTGACGCGCACTGAACCGGCGGTCTCGATCATCTTCTGGATGCTGGTGGTCCAATCAGTGGCCGGTTTTTTTCCCGCGCTCTACGTCTGGACATGGCCGCCAGGCTATCTTTGGGGCTGGGCCGCTGTGATCGCGTTTTGCGGCACCTTCTCGCATTACTGCATGGCGCGAGCGTTGCGGCACGCCGACGCCACGGTGGTGATCCCGATGGACTTCCTGCGGGTTCCCCTGACCGCCACCGTCGGCTGGCTGATCTATGCCGAACGGCTGGATCTGTTCACCGTACTTGGCGCAATGTTGATCCTTGCCGGCAACCTGTTGAATCTGCGAGCAACCAGTCCGGTTCCCGCGCGGGCTGGAACCTGAATTCGGTTTTGGCCGCCAAATTGTGAACTGGATCGCATTCAACCGCGATCTGGACTGATAGGCACGGAAGTTAACGGACGGTTCCCGGGAGGTGCGCCGCTTGCCTTATTTTTCTGGCGAGCGTGCGGCCAATTCGTGTAATCTGCGGCCAGCGTTACAGGCCAAATTCTTTTTCGATTCTGCACTGGGGGATTTCTTGAGATGCGCTACCCAACCCTCGTCCTTTCCCTGATCTGCACGATCTTCACCGCCGGCGCCGCCAGCGCCGAGAAGCGTGTCGCCTTCGTGGTCGGGAATGGCACCTACAAGAACGTCGCGGCGTTGCCGAACCCTTCGATCGACGCCAAGGCGATGGCGAGCGCGCTGCGCAATGTCGGCTTCGAAGTGGTGGAAGGCTCCAACCTCACCCGCGACAAGATGACGGAAAAGCTGCTCGACTTCGGCAAGAAGGCGCAGGGCGCCGACGTTGCCGTGTTCTTCTACGCCGGCCACGGCATCGCCATCGGCGGCACCAATTATCTGCTGCCGATCGACGCCGACATCAAATCGGAAATGGACGTCAAGCTTGGCGCCGCCATCAACATCGACCTTACGCTCGATCAGACCATGAGCGACGCCAAGGTCAAGCTGGTGCTGCTTGATGCCTGCCGCGACAATCCGTTTGCTGCCAAGATCAAGTCCAACGCGCCGTCGACCCGCAGCGTGTCCGTGCAGACCGGCCTTGCCGAAATGAAATCCGGCGAAGGCACGCTGATCGCGTTTGCGACCGGCCCGGGGCAGACCGCGCTCGATGGCAAGGAAGGCTCAAACAGCCCGTTCACGCGTGCGCTGCTCGCCAACCTCACCCAGCCCGGTGTCGAACTTCAGCAGGCGATGACCAAGGTCCGCGCTCAGGTCCAGGAGGAAACCAACAAGGGCCAATTGCCCTGGGGCAACACCAACCTGACCGGTGCGGTCTATCTGAACGGCGCGCCTGCGCCGGCCGCGCCCGGGTCCGCCCCGGTGGCGGTTGCCGTCGCTCCCGGCAGCGACGTCGAGCTCGAGTTCTGGCGCTCGATCAAGGACTCCAACAAGCCGGAAGAGCTCAACGCCTACCTGTCGAGCTATCCCAACGGCAAATTCAAATCGCTGGCGTTGGCGCGGATCGCCTCGCTGGAGAGCAACCCGAGCGCGACCGCCACGCGGAACCTGACCGCCGGCGTTGATCCCGCGACCTTCAAGGACGAAGCCGACCAGACCACCGAGGACCAGATCGGACTCGACAAGGGTCAGCGCCGCGACGTGCAGCGCCGCCTGACCGGTCTGGGCTTCGATACCAAGGTGAACGGCAATTTCGATCAAGCGACCCGGGCCGTGATCAGCCGCTGGCAGGCCGCCCGCGGCTATCCCAAGAGCGGCTATCTCAACAGGCTGCAGCACAAGGCGCTGTTGGCCGAGATCGTGGCGGCAGCGCCGACCGCGAGCTCCAGCGACGAGGAAAAACCCCGTCGCCGCGCCAACAGCGGTGGCGGCGGCCAACCGCAACGTCAACAGAGCGGCGGCGGTGGCCCCGATCCGGCCGGTGCCGGCCGTTTCATCGGTGGCGTCGTAGGCGGCATGCTGCGGTAGGCAATAGCGATTTCGAGCGAAATGGATACCGGTTCGCATAGCAATCAAGTTTACGCAGATTGCGTAGACTTATCTGTGGTAGAAAACGCGCCTGCATCTTGACGACCGGCCGGCTAACGGGTGTCACCGTAATCCCTACGCGTTGAGGGGCGACAAGTTTGCCGGACACTTTTGGACCCGTGAAGCGCGGGGCCGATCAATTGAGTGCACCGTCACCGCAATCCTACCGTGATCCTGGCAAGCTGGTCACTTTGCCCGCTTCCACACGATGTCGAGTGTGATGCCCGCGGACGTGCGGGGGTTCGTGAACCTCATTTCGTCTGCGGTAATGGACGAGACGATCCGGCGTTGATTGGCGGCTCCCACGAGATTTGGAAACGTGCTCGTCTCAATGTTTGCGTGGATGGTTTTTGTGTCTTCGTCCACCGTATACGTCCCGGTGTACGCGAGCGACCCTGAGGCTATGGCCATAGCCTCATCCGGGGAAGGACGGGCAAGGTCGCCTGACGCATATTTGGGCGCGTCGGTTCGCGTCCTTATGAAGTGAAAGTGGCCATCAGCGGTGTAGGTTACTGCGCCCTGGAAGCTTGGTTGTTGCACGTTGCTGCCATCTTCGCGCTTAGCTGTGCTCGAAACGTATATCCAGGTTCCGACCACTTGATCCTTGAGTAACTTTCCTTGGGCAACGCTGCTGCTTGGGAAAGCAGGCATGGTGACCAACGCGATTGCACAAAGGCCAAGTGCGCAGCGCCTCATCATTGGAAGCCCCCATATCGCCAAAGTCGGTCCGACCACGGTACCATAGTCCTCGGGTGGTAGGGGCCTTGGTGCCGCTGGTCGCGCACAATCCACCGTGAACCCCTTTCGACGCAATGGAAAAGCACAGATTGCTTCCACATTGTGGACATTGTCGAGGAGACGTGTCACCGTGACGGCAGCGTCTCGCCGGGAGATGTTCTGCTGTCCGAGGCGCGTCTCATGGTAGCTCGTGGCCATCGCGGTACGACTGGGGCCGACACTGCGTCCGTTGATCTGCCGGGCGGAACGCAGAGCATTCAGAGAGCAGTGGCGGTGTTGCGCATTCTGGCGACAGCCCGCGAGACCGGCCTAAAACTCACCGATATCTCGATGCACGCGGAGCTTACCCGCCCGACGACGCATCGCATACTGAGCGTCCTGGTTGCGGAAGGCATCGTTGAGCAGCGACAGGGCACTCGTCGGTATGTCGTTGGCGAGCAGATACCGCTGCTCGCACTGTCGCGCCGGATACGCGATCCACTGCTCGATATCGTCAGTCCTCATCTGAGAGCTGTCGTTGGTGAAATCGGCGACACCGGCTTTCTGACACGCCGGGCGGGACTTGATACCGTCTGCGTGGCAAGGCAACTGGGAACCTACCCCATCCAGGTGCTGGCTTGGGATGTCGGCGACCGCCGACCCCTTGGGGTCTCCAATGCCGGGATTGCGATCCTGTCGGGCATGCAGACCGACGCGGTGCGAGGCGTACTCGCCAAGAACCGATCGCGCTTTTCTCGATATGGCATATCGACGGAGACGATCTTGCGGGAGGTGGCGACCGCCCGGGCGAGAGGCTTTGCAGTGCGCGCCAGGTCACTTACGCCAGGGTCAGGGTCGATATCGTTGACGATCCGATCTTCCAGTGGCGCGGCTCACGGCGCCCTGACCATCACCCCGATATCGCGCCGGCTGTCGCCCAAGCGCACCGACGAGATTGTCGCCCGGCTTCGCGTGCACGCCGAGGCGATTGAATTGGAACTCCGCAAAGCGGCGGCCGCCCGATCAGCGCGCAACTAGCTTTGGAGAGAAGGAGCCCGTAAGAATAATGGGAACCAATTGCGCCAGGCCACCGGTACCGTATTGTGGATAAGGCGACGTATATGGTTCAAGCTCAGGGCCAGCGCGTCAAAAATAAAAGCCCCGCACACGACAGACAAGAAGAAGCCCGGGATCGTCCCGGGCTTTTTCATTCGACGATGGGAGCGGACAGCCTCAAACAATCGGCGCGGCCCTCGGTCAGCTTGACGAATTTGTCACCGCCCGACGTCAGCCGGCACATCTCCACTT
Source organism: Bradyrhizobium sp. (assembly GCA_050726155.1). Taxonomy (GTDB): domain Bacteria; phylum Pseudomonadota; class Alphaproteobacteria; order Rhizobiales; family Xanthobacteraceae; genus Bradyrhizobium. The sequence continues at coordinate 8,960 of JBOHIT010000176.1, read as the reverse complement.
CCTTGCCCGACGGCACCGCCTTGGCGCAGGTGATCTGCGGATTGTTGTCGTATTTGGTGGTGGCGAATTTGCAGGTCACGATGCAGGAAGCATCGCCGGCGAGCGGGTTCGTCATCACGATACTGGCGAGTTCCTCGCCCGGCAGTATCGTGCAGGCAAACGGCACCTCGTCGGCTTTGGCCGGACGGGCAATGCCGCCGGTCAACGCCAGCGCAAGAAGGGACAACGCAAGCCTGGTCAGGAAAACCAGTCGGAGGTCGGCCAAGGGACGCATCGCGGGGGGACCTGATCGGATATCTATTTGCCGGCGGCCTTTCGCAGCGCCGCGTTGATGCGGTCCTGCCAGCCCGCGCCGCCTTCCTGGAAGTGTTCGAGCACGTCCTGGTCGATGCGCAGCGACACCAGCTCCTTGACGCCGGGCAGCGCGGTGGATTTCGGCGGCGCTTCCACCACCTTGGTGGTGGTGCGCTTGAACGCCGCCTCGGCTTCGCTGCGGGCGTCGTTCAGGGTCCTCGGCCGCCTCGGCTGGTCCGCCATCGCTAGATTCCTTCAAACAAAACGGTCGACAAATAACGCTCGGAGAATGACGGCACGATGGCAAGGATGGTCTTGCCCGCGGCTTCCGGTCGCTTGCCGATCTCAAGCGCGGCCGCGATCGCGGCCCCTGAGGAGATGCCGCCGGGAATGCCTTCCATCCGCGCCAGCGCGCGCGAGGTTTCGATCGCGGTCGACGAGTTGATCTTGACGATCTCGTCGATCACGGAGCGATCCAGAATGTCCGGCACGAAGCCGGCGCCGATGCCCTGGATCTTGTGCGGCGTATGTTGCCCGCCCGACAGCACCGGGCTCTCCTCGGGCTCGACGGCGACGATCCGCAAGCCTGGCTTGCGCGGCTTCAGCACCTGGCCGACGCCGGTGATGGTGCCGCCGGTGCCGACGCCCGCGACGAAGAAATCGATGTTGCCGCCGGTGTCGTTCCAGATTTCCTCCGCCGTGGTGCGGCGGTGGATTTCCGGATTGGCGAGGTTCTTGAATTGCTGCGGCATGACCGCGTTCGGCGTCGTGCGCACCAGTTCTTCGGCGGTCGCGATCGAGCCCTTCATGCCCTGGGCCGCCGGCGTCAGCACGATCTCGGCGCCGAGGAAGGCCAGCATCTTGCGCCGCTCGATCGACATCGATTCCGGCATCACCAGCTTCAGCCGGTAGCCGCGCGAGGCCGCGACGAAGGCGAGCGCAATGCCGGTATTGCCCGAGGTCGGCTCGATCAGCACGGTGTCGGCGTTGATCACGCCGGCCTTCTCCATCGCGATCACCATCGCCGCGCCAATGCGGTCTTTGACGCTCGCAGCCGGGTTGAAATATTCAAGTTTGGCTAAAATGGTAGCGCTGACACCGTGGGTCTGCGGCAGCTTGTCCAAGCGCACGATCGGCGTGTCGCCGACGGCGTCGACGATCGAGTCGAACACCCGGCCGCGGCCGGGACGGTGCACCGCACCCGTGGCTGACGATGCCTCCATCACAACACTCCTGTGGTGATAATGTGCCCGGAATTCGGGCTTGTTCTTACTTAGGAGGTGCTCGTGCCGATGCGCAAGTCCGAAACGCAGGAGTCAAAAATTCGCTGCATCGCAAAATCGAATCTTCGCCGATAACGTCAATCCAACGCATTTGTGTTGCGACAACGTCAAACAATTCGGTTTATACTTTCGTCGTGAGGTGAGTTCAGCTTCAGATCGCAAGGAGGTCACGATGCCAGCTATCGCTGAAGTCCTGTCGACCGTCGCGTCTAGGCCCGACCCGCGTGGCTGTGATTTACCGACCTGCCCGGTATGTGCGGATTCAATGGTGGCCGCCGAAGCTTCCGCTTACCTGACTGACCACGTGATCAGCTATCTATGGACCTGCGATACCTGCGGTTACGGCTTCGTGACCAAGCATTCGATCAAGCGGTTCGCGTGTAACTGAGGTCTTTCATCTAACGGCAATATCCCCGCGCGCCCATTCGGCGCGCGTTTGTTTTTGGAATGCTTCGAAGCTGCCTTTGGCGATGGCATTGCGCATGTCGGCCATCAGCCGCTGGTAGTACGCGATGTTGATTTCCGACAGCAGCATCGCGCCCAATGTCTCGCCCGACCTCACCAGATGATGCAGATAGGCGCGCGAGTAATCCCGCGCCGCCGGCCAGTTGCTTTCCTCATCCAGCGGCCTGGAATCGTCGGCATGGCGGGCGTTGCGCAGATTGATCTGGCCGAAGCGCGTGAACGCCATGCCGTGACGTCCGTTGCGGGTCGGCATCACGCAGTCGAACATGTCGATGCCACGCGCCACCGCCTCCAGCAGATCCTCGGGCGTGCCGACGCCCATCAGGTAGCGCGGGCGATCCTGCGGCAGAATGGGCGCGGTCTCTTCGATCATCGCCAGCATCACGGCCTGCGGCTCGCCGACCGCCAAGCCGCCGATCGCGTAGCCATGAAAACCGATCCCGACCAGCCCGCGCGCGCTGGCGTGGCGCAAATCAGGCACATCGCCGCCCTGCACGATGCCGAACAACATGTAGCCGGCAGGCGCACTCTCGAAGGCGCGTTTTGAGCGCTCGGCCCAGCGCAGCGAGAGCTGCATCGCGCGATCGACATCGGCGCGTTCGGCCGGCAGCCGCACGCATTCGTCCATTTGCATCGCGATGTCCGAGCCGAGCAGCCGCTGCACCTCGATCGAACGTTCGGGCGACAGCTCGACCTTGGCGCCGTCGATATGCGAACGGAAGGTCACCGCCTGCTCGGTCACCTTGCGCAATTCGGAAAGCGACATCACCTGGAAGCCGCCGGAATCGGTCAGCATCGGGCCGCGCCATCCCGTGAAATTCTGCAAGCCGCCCAGGGCTGCGATCCGCTCCGCCCCCGGCCGCAGCATCAGATGATAGGTGTTGCCGAGCACGATGTCGGCACCGGCGTCACGCACTTCGCGCCAATGCATGCCCTTCATCGCGCCCGCGGTGCCGACCGGCATGAAGGCCGGGGTCCGCACCGGGCCATGCGGGGTGGTGAGCCGGCCAAGGCGGGTCTGGCCATCGGTTGCGAGCAGTTCGAAATGATTGGGAACGTCCATGGGAGAGCTTATGGCGTAACCAATGCGCCTTGTTCAACAGGCCATTCGGGCTGGTTTGGCCCGATTTTGCCGCCAAAACCCGTTGACGGCGGCGAAACTCTCCCGCATAAGTCCGCCCCATGAACGCGACCACCAAACGCACCGCGAAAACCAAAGCACCCTCCGGGGGCTCGGGAGCCGTGCGCGCGTAGTCGAACGATCGCATCATCTGAACCGAAGCCCCGCCTGAAAAGGACCGGGGCTTTTTTTATTGCCTGTAAACAAAAGGAAACACGAACGTGAGCAACGATCCTGTAGTGGCCATTGTCGGCGTCACCGGCGCCGTCGGCGCCGAATTCATCGCCACAATGGACAAGCGCAATTTTCGCGTCGGCAAGCTCAAGGCGCTGGCAAGCGCGCGCTCGGCCGGCCAGACCATCGATTTCCGCGGGAAAAGGATCGTGATCGAGGAACTCAACCCGCACTCCTTCCACGGCGTCGACATCGCGCTGTTCTCGGCCGGCGGCAGCATCTCGAAGAAGTACGCGCCGATCGCGGTGAAGTCGGGCGCCGTCGTGGTCGACAATTCCTCCGCCTTCCGGATGGATCCGGACGTGCCGCTGGTCATCCCCGAGATCAACGCGGGCCGCATCCGCGACCACAAGGGCATCATCGCCAACCCGAACTGCTCGGCGATCACGGCGCTGGTGCCGCTGTGGCCGATCCACACGCACAACCGCATCAAGCGCATGATCATCTCGACCTATCAGGCCGCCAGCGGCGCCGGCGCGGCAGCGATGGAAGAGTTGAAGGAATCCACCCGCGCCAGCCTCGAAGGGCGGCCGTTCACGCCCAGGGTGATCCCGCTCCCCTACGCCTTCAACGTGTTCAGCCACAACACCGCGATCGATCCCGTGACCGGCTACAACGACGAAGAAACCAAGGTGATCAAGGAGACCCGCAAGATCTTCGAGGACGAGAAGATCGCCATCGGCGTCACCTGCGTGCGGGTGCCGGTGCTGCGCGCGCATTGCGAGGCCATCACATTCGAGTGCGAACGGCCGATCTCGGAAGACGACGTACGCGCGATCCTGTCGACGGCGCCGGGCGTCAGAATTGTCGATGATCGGGCGAAGAACTACTTCCCGATGCCGATCGACGCGTCAGGCCAGGACGACGTTCTGGTTGGCCGCATCCGCAAGGATCTCAGCGATCCCACCGGTCACTCGATCGCGATGTTCGTCTCGGCGGACCAGCTTCTGAAGGGGGCTGCGCTCAACGCCGTCCAGATCGCGGAATTGCTGCCGCAGCGCGCAATGGCATGAGGTGACATCGCAGAGTGGGCACGGCGCGAACGCGCATTGCCTACCCTGCGATTACTCGCCCGCGTTGGCGGCGACGGGCAACGTAGGCTGCGAGTTCGGCGGCGATGATGGCCGGTACCGCTGCCAACGTTGCGACATAGAACGGAAACAAATAAGGGATCGGGCCGAGGTTGCCCCAACGGACCGTTGCGTACGGTCCCGCGACACTCCAGACCGCAGTCGCGAGAAACGGCGCGACGCCCCATTGCCACGCCTTCCACGGCCAGAGATAGCCGAGGATCGCCGCCAGCACGCAAAGCAACGGCAGCGCCGTCAGGATGTACCTGATCTGGTACACCTCTCCCGGCACATTCGCGGGCATCGACCAGTCGACAAGTACCTTGGCGGCGATGCCCATCGCGGCCGCAAGGCCGAGCAGAAGCAGCTGTTTCGGCGGCAGGAACAACGCCAGCACCCCTGCGGCAACAAGGACGATGGTGGCAAACGGGAGGAAGGACACGGGATACCTCCTGCGCATGTTGTATGGGTCGGTACAACCACCGGTCACGCCCAAATCTGTCGCGCCAATTCGGAGCGCGGTTCATCCCGCGACTACACCGGCATCGTTCGCCTCGGGTGCGCCCGGCCCCTGATGGCCGCGGCCTTCCGGGCGGATCAGGCCATGGCCTCACGACGAATCGTCGGTTAAATTCGCGATCGATACTGCATTTTGAAGGCTGATAATGCCAAAGCGAAGCTGGATCTATTTACTCGGGCTGGCGCTGATCTGCGTGATCGCCGGCGGGTGGTATTACAACTACAAGACCAAGTGCCACGGTATAGATGAATGCGCCGCTCAGGCCGCCGAAGGCAAGGAGCGCGAAGCGCCGAGCGAACCGCGTTGATCGAAGGGTGACAGCGATGCCGACCGAGGAAATGGCATGACGGCAATCGTCAGGGTCGACCGAAATGGAACGATCACCCGTTGGGACATCGCATGCGAGCACTTGTTCGGATTTACCGAGCTTGAAACGATTGGACACCCGCTTGAATTGATCATCCCACCGCAGTCGCATGCCTGCCACGGGCGGGGCTTCGCGAGATATGTCGATACGGGAACGAGCACGCTACCTGAGATCGCCACGGCCGTTGGCCGTCACAAGAACGGCCAACCGGTTAGAATACAAATTTCGACGAGAACCTTGGTGGATGACTGCGGACGCATCGCCGAAGTAGAAGGCGTGATGCTTGCCTGTTGAGGGCCACGCATCCTTCAGTCCCGTGCGCGAAACAACAAGCACGCATCGCCATATGAATAGAACCGGTACCCCGCTGCGATTGCGTGCGCGTAGGCCTGCTTCATCGTATCCAGCCCGGAGAACGCCGACACCAGCATGAACAGCGTCGAGCGCGGCAGATGGAAATTGGTCATCAGGATATCGACCGCGCGGAAGCGGTAGCCCGGCGTAATGAAGATCGAGGTTTCCGCGCCAAACGGCTGGATGGTGCCGTCTTCGGCGGCGGCACTTTCGAGCAGCCGCAGCGATGTCGTGCCGACCGCAACGATACGGCCGCCTTTGGCGCGGGCCGCGTTCAACGCGGCTGCGGTCTCGGCGGAGATCGAGCCCCATTCGGCATGCATCCGGTGCTGTGAGGTTTCCTCGACCTTGACCGGCAGAAAGGTCCCTGCCCCGACGTGCAGCGTCAGCCGGTGCAGTTCGACGCCGCGGCCGCGCAGCGCCGCTTCCAGCGCCGGCGTGAAATGCAATCCCGCGGTCGGGGCCGCAACCGCGCCCTCGTTGGCCGCGAACATGGTCTGGTAGTCGGCGGCGTCGCGATCGTCAGGCGTGCGCCTGGAGGCGATGTAGGGCGGCAGCGGCGGCGTGCCGAGATCCTCGATGGCCTGATCGAGCGTCGGCCCATGGAACGAGAACGACAGGGTGACCTCGCCCTCCTCGCCCTTGGCCTCAACCTCGGCGTCGAGATGGCCGAGCAGGCACACCTTGCCCTCATTGCCGAAGCGAACCACGTCACCCGGCGTCAGCTTCTTCGCCGGCTTGACCAGCGCCTGCCAGCGCGAGCCGTCGAGCCGCTTGATCAAGGTCGCCTCGATCTTCGGCTCGGTCTCGCGGCCGATGCGGCGGCCTTTCAGCTGCGCCGATATCACCTTGGTGTCGTTGACGACGATCTGATCGCCGGGTTGCAGCCATTGCGGCAGTTCGGCGACGCTGCGGTCCTGCAACGCGCCGTCCGGCCGCACCACCAGCATCTGCGCAGAATCGCGCGGGCTCGCGGGCCGCAACGCGATGTTGGCGGCGGGAAGGTCGAAGTCGAAAAGGTCGGTGCGCATGGCGCAATGCGCTCCATCCAGCGTGGCCGCTCAGCGTCATTCCGGGGCACGCGTCAGCGTGAACCCGGAATGACAGCTAGTGATCAGCTCGCGTCGGCGGCCATATGCGCCTTGACGATCTTGTCCGGATTGTTCACCGGCTCACCGCGCTTGATCTTGTCGACATTGTCCATGCCCTCCGTCACCTTGCCCCAGACCGTGTACTGGCCGTTGAGGAAGGAGGCGTCGTCGAAGCAGATGAAGAACTGGCTGTCGCCGGAATCCGGGCTCGCGGCGCGCGCCATCGAGGTGGTGCCGCGGACGTGCGGCTCCTTGTTGAATTCGGCCTTGAGCTTCTTGCCGGAACCGCCGGTGCCGGTGCCCTGCGGGCAGCCGGTCTGCGCCATGAAACCGTCGATCACGCGATGGAACACGATGCCATCGTAAAAGCCCTCGCGCACCAGTTCCTTGATGCGGGCGACGTGGCCCGGCGCCAGATCGGGACGCATTTCGATGGTGACGGGACCCTGGGTGGTTTCAAGGATCAAAGTATTTTCGGTGGCAGCCATGCTTTTCTCTCATCAGGTTTGGGTGGACGTTTGCGGGTTCTGAAAGGGATCGCGAAAGGCCGGCCGGCAACGGCACCGCCCAGTCCCTCGGTAAATGGCAACGGCGTGCAGCGTTGCAATGTCTCCATTACCGCGACCCGGTATTTGAGCCGGTCGTTGTCGCTGGCGTGTTCCGATTCATAGGTAATCTTGGGATGACCGAGGATAGCGCCCTCGCGGTTGAAGCTGACGATCACGGTGATGTCGAGCGGGTTGGCCTGCGACAGGGGCGGCGGCTTCCAGCAGGAATACAGCCGCACAAAGATGTCCTTGAGCGTATCGAGTTGCAGTGGTTGCGCCGCAGCCTGCGCCGTCGAGGCCAGCCACAACAACGCCGCGGCAAACCCGAGAAGCGGTCTGCTGCGCGGCGTCGCCATGGCTTACTTGATGTCGGATGCGACTTGCACCTTCACCATCTTGTCGGGGTCGGTGACGCTGCCACCTTGCGATCCCGGCGGGGCCTTCTTCAGTTTGTCGACCACGTCCATGCCGGACACGACCTCGCCGATCACGGTATACTGGTTGTTCAGGCTCGAGCCTTCCGCGAACATGATGAAGAACTGCGAATTCGCGGTATCGACGCTGTCGCCGCGCCGCGCCATGCCGACGATACCGCGGGTGAACGGTACCTTGGAGAATTCCTGCTTCAGGTTCGGATATTTCGAACCGCCGGTGCCGTTGAAGTTCTGGCCGTCGCCGGTCTGCGCCATGAAGCCGTCCATCACGCGGTGGAACGGCACGTTGTTGTAATAGCCCTCGCGCGCGAGCTGCTTGATGCGTTCGGCGTGCTGCGGCGCGATGTCCGGCCTGAGCTTGATCACGATGCGGCCCTTGGTCGTGTCGATCACGATCGCATTGGCCTTGTCGAGATTGGCCGGAAGCGGCTGGGCGATCACGGGAGCCGCGCAAAACAGCGCGGCAACAAGAGCGAGAATGCGGATCATGAAAACTCCGGGATCGAGGATGCGGATATCGGGTCGCGCGAGGCGCTAGACGGCGAATTTGGTCTTGAGGTCGGCTGCCACCGACGGCGGCACGAAAGCGGAGACGTCGCCGCCCATCGCTGCGATTTGGCGCACCAGTGTGGCGGTGATCGGGCGGACCTTGACCGAGGCCGGCAGAAACACCGTATGCACCTCGGGTGCCATGGTTTCATTCATGCCCGAGATCTGCATCTCGTAGTCGAGGTCGGTACCGTCGCGCAAACCTCTGATCATGATGGTGGCACCGGCCATCTGGGCCGCTGTGACCGTCAGATTGTCGTAGGTAGTGGCATCGAAGGCGCAACCGGCCTTGGCGGCCACCGGCGCGAATACCGCCCGGACCATCGCCAGGCGTTCGTCGGTCGAAAACAGTGGTTTTTTGCCGGGATGGACCCCGATGGCGACGATCAGGCGGTCGCAGAGGCCGACGGCGTGCTGGACAACGTCCAGATGGCCGTTGGTGACGGGGTCAAAAGAGCCGGGATAGAGCGCGATACGGGGCATAGGACCCTCCTAACCCGCCTCGGGCGGCCCGGCAAGCCGGGGTAGTTCCCTGCAGGGCCGGGTTTTTATTTCGAATCGGCCAGTGAACCCGTTTCGGGGTCAAAGCGTCTGCTTGGTGGAAGACGGCAATGTTTCATCCCCTCACGGG
>JBOHIT010000175.1:0-8028 GCA_050726155.1 Bradyrhizobium sp. | reverse complement strand
GTTGTGCCGTGAGCCGCACCGTCGGCGGCACCGTTGCGATCCAGTCCAGCCCCTAGAACAGCGCGAACACCGACCAGCCGTAGACCGAGAAATCGGTGAAGGGCAGGACCAGCAGCGACAGGCCGCGCAGGCCGTAATACCAGAATAGCAGCCAGCGATTGTCGTAGCGGTCCGACAGCCAGCCGGAGACGATGGTGCCGACGAAATCGAAGACGCCCATGGCGGCGAGCAGGCTCGCGGCCTGGACCTGCGGAATACCGAAATCGAGGCACATCGGAATCAGATGGACCTGGATCAGGCCGGCAGTGCTGGCACCGCAGATGAAGAAAGTGCCGAACAGGATCCAGAACACCGATGATTTCGAGGCGTCACGCAGCGTGCCGAGCGCCGCCGCCATGATCGGCGCATTATTCGGTGGCGGAGCCGCGATTGGCTCGGTGCCGGTATCGCCGAATGGCCGCAAGCCGAGGTCGCTTGGACGATCGCGCATGATCATCGCCACGGCAAAGGCGGCGACCCCCAGCATGACGCACATTAGCGCCAGCGCGATCCGCCAGCCATAGTGGTCCGTCAGCGTTGCCAAGAGCGGCAGGAACACAAGTTGCCCGGTCGCCACGCTCGCCGTGAGGATGCCGACCACGAGGCCGCGTCGCGCCGCAAACCAGCGCGCGGCGATGGTTGCGCCCAGCACCAGCGCGGTCATGCCGGTGCCGAGGCCGATCACGACGCCCCACAGCAGCACCAGCTGCCAGACCTGCGTCATGAACAGCGATGCGATGAGGCCGGAGATCACCACCAGCAGGGCCGTCAGCGTCATGTTGCGCAGGCCGTAGCGGTTCAGCAGCGCCGCGGCGAACGGCGCTATCAGTCCGAACAGGATGAAGCGGATCGACAGCGCCGAGGAAATCTCGGCCGTGGTCCAACCGAATTCCTTTTGCAGCGGCACGATGAACACGCCGGGCGCACCGACGGCGCCGGCTGAGACCAGGGCGGTGAAGAAGGTCACGGCGACCATCGCCCAGCCATAATGGATATTGCGGCGGGCGAGCGCAGGAGACAGCCAGTTCGAAATCATTGGGCCTCTAGGAAAATCAGGTGAGCGAAATCCAGGTGTAAACGTTCGCAGGATGCGCCGGCCGGCGCATCCTGACATAATCGTTCAGCGACATAAATGCTGAACTTCCCTCGTTTTAGGACATCAGCGCAGCGCTAGTGCACGATGCGCTCGACCGCAATGGCCGTCGCTTCGCCGCCGCCGATGCAGAGCGCCGCCACGCCGCGCTTGAGGTTGTGGGCTTCGAGTGCGTGCAGCAGCGTTACGATCAGCCGCGCGCCGGTGGCGCCGATGGGATGGCCGAGCGCGCAGGCGCCGCCATTGATGTTCAGTTTGTCGCGGGGAATGCCGAGATCTTTCTGCGCCGCCATCGCCGCCACCGCAAAGGCCTCGTTGATCTCGAACAGGTCGACATCGCCGACGCTCCAGCCGACCTTGTCGAGCAGCTTCCGGATCGCCGGGATCGGCGCCGTGGTGAACCATTGCGGTTCCTGGCTGTGGGTGGCGTGACCCTTGATCTCGGCGAAGGCCCGCAAGCCTTCGCGATCGGCCAGCGAACGCCGCGCCAGGATCAGGGCTGCGGCACCGTCGGCGTTGGCGGAGGAGGCGGCCGGCGTGATGGTGCCGTTGGCGCGGAACGCCGCCTTCAGCCCGGGAATTTTGGCGGGATCGACCTTGAGCGGATGTTCGTCATTGGCGATCACGCGCGGACCGGCTTTCTCAGCTATGGTGATCGGCACGATTTCGGCCTTGAACGCGCCGCCTTCGACCGCCTTGCGGGCGCGCGTCAGCGTCTCGATCGCGTAGGCGTCCTGATCGGCGCGGGTGAACTGATAGGCTTCCGCGGTGGCCTCACCGAAATCGCCCATCGAGCGGCCGGTCTCATAGGCGTCCTCAAGCCCGTCCATCATCATGTGGTCGATGATGCGGTCGTGCCCGGCGCGATAGCCAGCGCGCGCCTTGCCCAGCAGATAGGGCGCGTTCGACATGCTCTCCATGCCGCCGGACAGCACGATCTCGGCGGAGCCCGCGTTGATGATGTCGTGGGCCAGCATGGTCGCCTTCATGCCGGAGCCGCAGACCTTGTTGATGGTGGTGGCGCCGGTGGCATCCGGCAGTTTGGCGCCGCGGGCGGCCTGTCGCGCCGGCGCCTGGCCCTGGCCGGCCGGCAGCACATTGCCCATGAAGACTTCGTCGATACGCTCCGGGGCGAGCTTGGCGCGTTCCAGCGCCGCGCCGATCACGTGGGAACCGAGCTTGTGGGCGCTGAACGGCGACAATTCGCCCATGAAGCGGCCAAGCGGGGTGCGGGCGGCGGACAGGATGACGACGGAATCGGAGGCAGAGGCCATGGCGGTACTCCCAGCGGGTCAATGGATTTGAATGATGATCATCATATGATGCGCTGCAAAAATTGCAACGGATGATCGCATGAAAATGAGTGGATCATCCCATGAGAAAATCTCGCGTTCGGATGAGATGAATTGATCCGTTCGCCGGGGCAGGCGGCCCCCGGAGTGTGCGCCGCGCGCTATTCCAGCCCGTCGAGCGCCGTCTTGATCGCATTCTGGAACACGGCGATGTCGCCGAGTTCGTGGCCGAGCACGAGCGCCAGCCGGGTCAGGAACAGCGCCTCGCGCTCGGCCCCTGCCGAATCGATCGCGGTCGCCAGCGTTTCATAGGCGGTCTCGAAATCGCTGGATGGCATCGTGCTCATGCTCTGACCCTCCCGAGGCACAGGGCGGCGGTCCGCAGCACCTCATTTGGTGCGATCGCTTTCCAGCGCCCGGCGACATGCAGGTCCGGACGCAACAGATAAAGCGTGCCGGGGGCCGCCGCGTACAGGCGCGCGATCTCTCCGTCGGCGTCGCTGACGTGACTGGTGCCGATCAAGAGTGCTGCAAGGCGCTTGTCCGTGTTGCGAAGGCGGTCGAGCAGCATGATGTCGTCGGTGGACGGCGTCCCCTGGCAGAACAGGATGGCAGTCAGGCCGATCCCGGCTTGATCCAGCAGGTAGCTCCCATCGGGTAATTTGGCGTTCGGCGCGACGCTGCCGCAGGCGGGACCACCGGTAAATTCGGCATCTCTGATGGCATAGGGCGTCAGCGGGCTCTCGGAATAGGTGTAGGGCTGCATCTGCCTGGGATTGGCGAGGCTGCGCGGAAATTCATGTTTCAGGCTCAGCGAGAGTGCGGCCTCCCGCGCCAACCGCCAGCCGCGCGTCGGCGGCGTCATGAAGCGCGTGCTCTTGGTGGCGTTGGCGAACACGTCGAGCGTAGCGCCGCGCCGCTCCGGGGTATAGCTGTCGAGCAGCGTTTCCGCAGCCTCGCCGTTGAGGACGAGCGCCAGCTTCCAGCCGAGATTTTCGGCATCCGCCAGGCCATTGTTGAGGCCACGCACGCCAAAAATCGGCACGATATGGGCGGCGTCGCCGATGAAGAACACCCGGCCGTGCCGGTAATCGTCGAGGCACAGCGTGTTGGCGGAATAGACGCTCCACCATTCCAGCTCCCACGGTTTGTCGTGGCCGATATCGCCGAGGATGGCGCCGACGCGAGCGCGAATGTTCTCCTCGCGCATGGCCTCTTGCTCGCTTTCACCTTCGCGGAGCTGGTAGTCGACGCGCCAGATGCGTTCCGGCTGTTTGTGGATCAGCACTGTGCCGCCGGGATTGCCGCTCGGTTCGAAGAAGGCGCGACGCTCGGTCGGAAAATCGTGATCCATGCGGATATCCGCGATCACGTAGCGGCCTTCGTAATTGTCGCCCTTCATCCGCAACCCGAGTTGCGAACGGATCGGCGAGCGCGCGCCGTCGGCGGCCAGCACATAGTCCGCATCGAGGCGATAGTCGCCGGCGGGCGAGGCGACGCCGGTCGAGACGCCATCCGCGCCGGGCTGGATGTCGGACAATTCGCTCTGCCAGCGCATGTCGATGAGGTCGCAGGCCGCCACCGCGTCATGCAGATATTGCTCGATATACTGCTGCTGCAGATTGTACATCGGCAGATATTTTTCGTTCGGCGGATGCGGCATCTCGAGCCGGAAGATCTGCTCGCCGCGGTAATAGCTGCGGCCGTAGCGCCAGCCCAACGACTTCTCGAGAAAGGGTGCGACCGCGCCGATCCGTTCCAGAATGTGCATCGTCGGGCGTGCGATGCACAGCGCCCGGCTGCCGTCGTTGAAGGTGTCCTTGCGATCGATCAGCACGCTGCGAATGTCGTAACGTGCCAGTACGAGCGCGGCCGTCATGCCGATCGGACCGGCGCCGACGATCGCGACGGGATGGCGTACGGCCGTGCCGTCCAGTTCGGCAACGCGCCGCGCCGGAAAGATCGGATAGTTGAAATAGAGGGAATCCAGCGGCCCCTTGCCGGCAGGTCTCATGCTTCGCTCCGCCTATCGCTTCCGGTCGAGGAAACCCTGCATCATCTGTTGCGGCTCGCCGGTCAGGAACGATTGCCCGAACACGCCGACGCTGAGATTGACCGACTCCGTCAGCGGCAGTTCTTCCCATTGCCGCAGCAGCGCCTTTTGTGAACGCAGCGCTTCCGGTCCGCATTCGAGCAGCGCCTTGATCGTGTGCTCGACCGCGTCATCGAGGCCGCCGGGCGGCGCGACCTTGTCGACCAGGCCCCAGGCCAGCGCCGTCGGCGCGTCGATATTCTCGGCCGTCATCACCAGCCAGCGCGCGCGGCCCCAGCCGATCAGTCGCGGCAGCAGCGCCGCATGGATCACCGAGGGGATGCCAACCTTGACCTCGGGCATGCCGAAATGAGCGTCGTGCGCGGCAATCCGGAAATCGCAGGCCGCGGCGACTTCGAGGCCGCCGCCGAGGCACCAGCCGGGGAGCCGCGCGATCACGGGTGCCGGAAATTGGCGCACGGCTTCGCAGAGATCGCGCAGCCGGGTGATAAAGGCTTCCGCGGAATGCTGGTCGAGTTTGGCCATTTCCTTGATGTCGGCGCCGCCGATCATGCTCTTGTCACTCTGGCCGGCCAGGATCACGGCGCGGATGGTTCGATCGCCAGCGAGCTTCTCAAAACCCTCGCGTACGCCGTTGGTGACGGCCGAACTTAGAATATTGAGCGAGCCGGCGTTGCAGATCGACAGCCGCACCACGCCGCGCGGATCGCGGTCGATGCCGCAATGGGGATTGAGCATTTCCATCTGATTTTTCTCTGATTGGTCTTGGTTTTGGGGTCAGTGGCACCGTTCGCGCCACTTCCCGGACAATGTGCTGGATTGTCAAGGGCGGGCGAGGGCTCGCTGTGCCGTGACGGCCGACCGCAATCGGGCCAAGAACCTTGCGGTGCACACCATCGGAACCTTCGCATTGGGGGTGCCCAAAGCGAAATAGATGCAGCTTTTTCGCGCCCAACTGCTATTATATGACCGCAAACATCTAATGGTTACAGGAACGCAATGCGCTATTCCAAAGAGCACAAGCAGGAAACCCACGCGCGGATCGTGAAGAAGGCGTCGGTGCGGCTTCGCGAAAAGGGCGCGCATGGCATCGGCGTCGCCGACCTGATGAAGGAGGCCGGCCTGACCCACGGCGGCTTCTACGCGCATTTCGATTCCCGCGAGGCGCTGGTGATCGAGGCGTTTGCCTATGCGATGGACCGCTCGACCGATCGCTGGCGCAAGGTCGCGGAAGAGACCGCACCGGAGAAGCGCCTGGCGACCATCGTCGAGACCTACCTGACGCCGGTCCATCGTGACGATCCCGGCCATGGCTGCGCGGTTCCGACGCTGGGCGCCGAGATCGCCCGCGAGAGCCCGAAGACGCGCCGGGCCTTTGCGGCCAAACTCGAGCAGATGATCGACATGATGGCCGATCAGATTCTCGACGTGCCGCGCAAGTCCGCGCGCAAGCAGGCGGTTGCAGCACTCGCGACCATGATGGGCACGCTGGTGCTGTCGCGGATTGCCGGCAATGGCGAGTTTTCCGACGAGATTCTTGCTGCGGGACGCGAGGCCGTGGTCGGCCGCGCCGCGGCGGCGAAGAAGTCGGTGGCGAAGTCGAAACCGAATTAGGAGCGGCAACCACCGCGGTCGTCCCGGCCTTGAGCTCAGATGCGCAATTGCGCGCCGCGCCCGTCGATGGAAACGCCGGCGCCGGACAGTTCGCCTCGACCGAGAGCACAACGCGGTATGGGTCCCGGCTCAAGGCCGGGACGACGACGTAGAGTTCACCGCCCGCTGAACAGCGCGCGCTCGTTTTCCACCGTTTCATAGATGTAATCGGCGACGGCGCGGATCCGCGCCAGATCCTTGCTGTCGGCGTGCATTAGAAGCCAGAACGTTCGCGAGATCGTGATTTCGTCCGGCAGCACCGGGCGCAATTCCGGATGCGCTGACGCCATGAAATGCGGCAGCACGGCGATGCCGAAGCCGGCGATGGTGGCGTTGAGCTGGGCAATCAGATTGGCGCTGCGGAATTTCGCCGAGATCTTTGGCGAGACCTGCGGCAGGTAATCCAGTTCCGGCGTGAACAGCAGTTCCTCGATGTAGCCGACGAAGCGATGCGCCGCGAGGTCGCCGCGGCCAGTAATGGCGGGTGCGCGGTCGAGGTAGGCAGGTGCGGCATAGAGCCCGAGGCTGTAATCGAGCAGCTTGCGCCCGAACACCCGGCCTTCCTTCGGCATGGTCAGGCTGATCGCAATGTCGGCCTCGCGCTTGGACAGGCTGAACAGTCGCGCGGTGGCGACGAGCTGCAGGTCGAGATCGGGGTAGCGCTCGACGAATTTCACCAGCCGCGAGGCCAGGAAGTGGCTGCCGAAACCGTCCGGCGCGCCAATCCGCACCGTGCCGGTCAGATGGGCGCGTGAGCCGCCGACGGCTTCCTGGTTGGCGACGATGGTGGATTCCATCGCTTCGGCGCTGTCGGCGACGCGCTGGCCGGCCTCGGTCAGCAGGTAACCGGTTTTGCGGCGATCAAACAGTTTTGCGGACAGATGCCGCTCCAGCCGGTCGACACGCCGGATCACTGTGGCATGATCGACGCCGAGCTGCTTTGCGGCAGCGGATACCGTTCCGCCGCGCGCAATGGCCAGCAGAAATCGGAAGTCATCCCAATCGATCGTACCGCCGCCTTGATCCAGCATTTCCGCACATCTATGGTGCAATTTATCGCACTTGTATCCTAGGAAATGCAGGTCAAAAAGACGTCAAAGCGATCTAACCGGGTCTAGGGAGAAGAATTATGCGTTCAATCGGACATTTCATCGGCGGCAAAGAGGTCAAGGGCAATTCGGGCCGCACAGCCGACGTATTCGAGCCGATGACGGGCGACGTCCAGGCCAAGGTGGCGCTGGCGTCCAAGGCCGAGGTTCACGCCGCCGTCGAGAACGCCAGCGCCGCTCAGCCGGAATGGGCCGCGACCAACCCGCAGCGCCGCGCGCGCGTGATGATGAAATTCGTCGAACTGGTCCAGCGTGATTACGACAAACTCGCTGATTGCCTTGCGCGTGAGCATGGCAAAACCGTTCCCGACGCCAAGGGCGATATCCAGCGCGGACTTGAAGTCGCCGAATTTGCCTGCGGCATTCCGCATCTGATGAAGGGCGAGTACACCGAAGGTGCCGGTCCCGGCATCGACATCTATTCGATGCGCCAGCCGCTCGGCGTCGTCGCCGGCATCACCCCGTTCAATTTCCCGGCGATGATCCCGATGTGGAAATTCGCGCCGGCGATCGCCTGCGGCAACGCCTTCATCCTCAAGCCGTCGGAGCGCGATCCCGGCGTGCCGATGATGCTGGCTGAGCTGATGCTGGAAGCGGGCCTGCCGCCCGGCATCCTCAATGTGGTCAACGGCGACAAGGAAGCCGTCGACGCCATCCTCGACGATCCCGATATCACGGCGATCGGCTTTGTCGGCTCGACGCCGAGTGCGCAATACATTTATGAGCGCGCCGCGCAGACCGGCAAGCGTTGCCAGTGTTTTGGCGGCGCCAAGAACCACGCCATCGTGA
>JBOHIT010000174.1:0-7493 GCA_050726155.1 Bradyrhizobium sp. | reverse complement strand
GCACCGTCTTGATGTCGACGCCGAGCAGCGGCGTGCGGTAGACGCTCGCCAGATTCTTGCCGGTGTTGAGCGACAGCGGACCCGGCGCCACTCCGGTCATGTAGGCGCCGAGATTGCCGTAACCCTTCAAGCGCACCGCGAGGAATTTGCACTCGGCATCGAGCGCCAGCTCGCAATGCATGATCTGCGCCCGGCCATGGCTGTCGGAGAGAAAACTGGTCGAGCGTTCGTCGGTCCATTTCACCGGGCGGCCCAGCAGCTTCGAGGCATGCGCGATGCAGGTATATTCCGGATAGTTCATGTTCTTCATGCCGAACGAGCCGCCGACATTGGCGGTCAGGATGCGCACCTTGTCGTTCGGCACGTTCAGGATCTTGGCGAACGTCACCTTGTTGCCGGAGACGCCCTGGGTCGGCACCTGGATGGTGAAGCGCTCGCTCGCCTTGTCGTAGAAGGCCAGCGCCACGCGCGGCTCCATCGACACCACTGCGATGCGGTTGTTGACGATATCGAGTTTGGTCACATGCGCGGCGCCGGCGAACGCGGCATCGATCTTGGCGTCGTCGCCATAATGGTAATCGAGCGCGGTATTGTTGGGGATGTGATCGTAGAGCTGCGGCGCGCCGGGCTTTGTCGCTTCCTCGGCATTGGTCACCGCGGGCAGCGGCTCGATGTCGAGCGCGACGGCTTCGCCTGCATCGCGCGCCTGCGCCAGCGTTTCCGCAACCACGAAAGCGACGGGATCGCCGACGAAACGGACCTTGTCGGTCGCCAGTGCCATGCGGTTGGTCTGCAGCAGCGGCGAGCCGTCGCGGCTCTTCAGCGGCAGGCCGCAGGTGAAGGGGTTGTAGCCGGCGGCCACGAGGTCCTGGCCGGTCCACACACCAAGCACACCCGGCATGGTGCGCGCGGCCGAGGTGTCGATGCCGCAGATGATGCCGTGGGCGTGGCTGGAGCGCACGATCCAGGCATAGGCCTGGCCGGGCAGGCTGAAATCGTCGGTGTATTTGCCCTTGCCGCGGACCAGCGTGTCGTCTTCCTTGCGGCGCACGGGCTGCCCGACCCCGTATTTTTGCAGTGCGATAGCGTTTTCCAGCGACGACGGAGACGTATGATCTTGCATCGAGAACTACCTGAAATGCCTGAATTTGCGCGATTTTACCGGCTGGGAACCAGATAACGCACTGGTCTCCCTGCGACAACGCCCGATTAGGCATGGTCCCATGTCATGGGATGTTGCGCAGGCCCTTGGCGCTGCTAAAGTTTCCGTGAACGCTCATTCTTCGGCGGCCGCCTGTGCCGCGGAAAGACAGTTTTGATGAACGAGGATACGCGGCTTCGCGACGGCCTTCCGGGCCGCGCAAGCCCGTCAGGGACAGCTGCGGCCGGCATGGAAAGTGGCGTTTACGCCGCGCTCGACCTTGGCACCAACAATTGCCGCCTCCTGATCGCCTGTCCCAACGGCGACGGATTCCGCGTGGTCGATTCGTTCTCGCGGATCATCCGGCTGGGCGAGGGCATCTCCTCGACCGGTTCCATCAGCGAAGCGGCGATCGACCGTGCGATCGCGGCCTTGAGTATCTGCAGCGACAAGATCCGCTACCGCAAGGCCCGGCGCCTGCGGCTGATCGCGACCGAAGCCTGCCGTGCGGCGGCCAATGCCGAGAGTTTCAGGGACAAGGTCGCGAAGGAGACCGGCATCCGGCTCGAGGTGATCGATCGCGAGACCGAGGCGGCGCTGGCGGTGATCGGCTGTTCGCCGCTGCTCGACCCCAAGGGGCGCGGCGCCATCCTGTTCGACATCGGCGGCGGCTCGACCGAGTTGGTCCGGATCGAGCGCAACCCTGAAGAAGAAAACGCCGCGCCGCGGATCAAGGCCTGGATGTCGATCCCGCTCGGCGTCGTGACCATCGCCGAGCATTTCGGCGGCAAGGACGTCACGCCGGAATCCTATGCGCGGATGGTCGCGGAAGTCGCCCAATATGTTGCCCCGTTCGCGGCTGAACACGGCAGCAATTTGCGCGACATGCACTTGCTCGGCACGTCCGGCACCGTGACCACGCTCGCCGGCGTCTTTCTCAATCTGTCGCGCTACGACCGCCGCCGGATCGACGGCATCTGGATGAGCAGTTCGGAGGTCACCGCGGTGATCCAGCGGCTGCTCGCCATGACCTACCAGGAACGCGCCAACAACAATTGCATCAGCGTCGAGCGCGCCGACCTGGTGCTGGCCGGCTGCGCCATTCTGGATGCGATCCGGGACGCATTCCCGCTGCCGCGGCTGCGGGTCGCCGACCGCGGCCTGCGCGAGGGCATGCTGGTCGAAATGATGCGGGAGGACGGCGCGCTTCGCTCGTGCTAAGGCGCGGCAGGGTGTGCTAGGTCACATCCGACTCCTGAGGCAATACCGATATGGCGAAAGACACCACCGGCCGGCTGCACGTCACGGTCAAGTCTGGTGGCAAGCGCAAGCTGTCATCAAAACTCTGGCTGGAACGGCAACTCAACGATCCCTATGTGGCGCAGGCCAAGAAGGACGGCTGGCGCTCGCGCGCGGCCTACAAGCTGATCGAGATCGACGACAAGCATCGCTTCCTAAAACCAGGCATCTCGGTGGTCGATCTCGGCGCCGCTCCGGGCGGCTGGAGCCAGGTCGCGGCCAAGCGCATTGGCGCGGCCAACGGCAAGGGCAAGGTGGTCGCAATCGATCTCCTGGAGATGCCGGAAGTGGCGGGCGTCACATTTGCGCAGCTTGATTTTCTGGCTGACGACGCGCCGGATAAACTGCTGGCGATGATGGGCGGCCGCGCCGACGTCGTACTGTCCGATATGGCCGCCAATACTACTGGCCATCGCAAGACCGATCAGCTGCGCATCATCGGGCTGGTCGAAACCGCCGCTGCATTCGCCACCGAGGTGCTCAATCCCGGCGGCACCTTCGTCGCAAAAGTGTTTCAAAGCGGCGCCGAAGGCGAATTGCTGGCGCAGCTGAAGCGCGATTTCGCCACCGTCAGACACGTCAAGCCGGCCTCGAGCCGCCAGGACTCGTCTGAACGCTACGTGCTGGCCATGGGCTTTCGGGGACAGCCGAAGGTGTAGGCGGTGTATTCGGCCGTCATTGCGAGCGAAGCGAAGCAATCCATCTCGCTACACAAAGAACGATGGATTGCTTCGTCGCTTTGCTCGTCGCAATGACGCAGCAAAAGAGGCCGCCTGATTGGCGGCCTCTTGCGCATCTGATCTCGCGAACGTTCAGATCTTGTTCCAGGGACCGAACGGAATCGGAAACGGGAAGGGGTTGGTCGGGAAGGTCGGGCCGGTCCCGGTCGGAAATGGCCTGGTCGTCTGCTTGATCATGCCGCCAGCCACCTTGTTCAGTTCGTCGAAGCTCAGTTCATTCTTGGTCATGTCAATCTCCTGTTTGTCTGGAATGATTACTTGCCGATGGTCCAACGCGCGAAGACGTCCTTGAACGTCCAATCGCCGGTCGGATACGGCATGGGCAGCGGGCGTCCCGGAATGCAGCCGCCGTCCTTCACGCCGCCGGCCACGATTTCCAGCGCCGCATCGTCGAGCAGGTTGATCGCGTCGCGATCCGAATTCTTGAAGTTGGTCATTGTCGTCTCCCGTTGATCCTTTGGAGCGGGACCATTCCCGCCACCCGTGATCACAGGGATACGCCACCGGCTGGGCCCTTGCCGTGACCGACGTCACACAGCAAAAAGGGCCGCAAAGTTGGCTCAGGCGGACTTGTCCCGCCGTAGCTCGCAGAGCGAAGGCGGAACGCAAAGAGGCCGCCCGATGGGGCGGTCTCCTGCCGAACTGATGTGGCGAGCGATCAGTGACCGACCGGATAGGGAAGCGGATGGGGGTCGAAAGGTGTGATCGGCAAGGGCGTCGGCTTCGGCAGCGAAACCGGCGGCTTGACCGGTTGCGTGGTCACGCCGCCGCCGCCGGCCACCTTGTTCAGCTCGTCGAAGTTCAGTTCATTCGTGTGCATGTCAGTCTTCCTTTTCTGGGTTTGGGACCGTTAGTGCCTGGCGAAAACGTTCTTAGGTCCAGTCGCCCATCGGGCCGGTCGGATAGAACGGGGGCTTGGGCAGCGGGCGTCCCGGAATGCAGCCGCCGTCTATCACCCCGCCCGCCACGATTTCCAGTGCGGCGTCGTCAAGCAGACAATCCGTCTGGTCGTGGCGTTCCGATGTCTTGAACTTGTTCATTTTCTTCTCCTGTTTGTCCGTCAAGCGGGATCATTCCCGCCATCAGGGATCACAGGGATACGCCGCTGGCGAAGCGCCGGCCGTGATGCGTCTCACGCCGCAAGTCGGGCCATTGCTATCTGCGCATGCGAGTTCGTCGGGTGAGTTAGCCCTTGACGAACTGCCGGAAGTCCGGCTCGCGGTGAAACCAGAATTCATAGCCGCTGATGTTCTTCTGCATCGCGACGTCATGGATCGGCTGGTTGAGCGGAATGACGGGAACGTCACGGATGCACAGCGCGATAAAAGATTTCACGCATGTTTCATATTCCGCCGCATCGGTGGTGAACCGCGCCTTGTCAATCAGCGCGTCCATCTCCTTGTTCTGGTAGGACGAGATGTTGAAGATCGAATTGTTGCCGTGAAGATTCCAGTAGAAATAATATTCGGGATAATCGAGCCAGCCGCTGAACCGGTTGAGCGCCAGTGGCAATTCCTTCTTGTTCAGCGTCGTGCGCCAGTTGGCGCCCGGGATCTTGTTGATGCCGGCCTTGATGCTGATCTTGGCGAGGCTCTCCTGAATCAGCACGATGGTGGGCTCGCCGACGGTCGCCGTGCCGGTGTCGAGCGACAGCGTGGTCTCGAATCCGCTCTCGAGGCCGGCCTCTTTCATCAGCGCCTTGGCCTTGTCGAGGTCGGTGACATAGGGGAACGGCTGCGGCCACACCGGCTTTGCGACCTCGGCGGGGCCGCCATACATCGGAACGGCGCGGCCGAAAAAGGCGCTGCTCTGGATCTGTTCGTAAGGCATCGCCCACGCCAGCGCCTGGCGCAGTTTGACATTGTCGAACGGCGGCTTCGCCGTGTTCAGCGCCAGCGACCACAGCGCGTTCGGGATCGGCACACCCGACACCTTGACCTTGCCCTCCTTGATGACCTGGTCGAAGTCGCGTGGCGCAAAGCCGCTGGAGAGATCGGCATCACCGCGTTCCAGCGTCGCCCGCCGCGTTCCCGCAGAGGGGATGTCCCGCATGATGATGCGCTTGATCTTTGGCAGCGGCCCGCTCTTCCAGTCGTCGAAGCGGATCAGGATCGTCTCGGTGCCCGGCTTCCAGCTGTCGAGCCGGTACGCGCCGCCGCCGGCTTCGTTGTTCTTCAGCCAGGTCAGCGCCCACGGGTCTTCCGGCGTCGCGTTCTTCTTCGCCAATTCCGAATTGATGATGAAGGGGACGACGACGGCCACGTTGAACAGCAGCAGCTTGTCCTTGCGGACATAGTCGATCCGGAAGGTGTGATCGTCGACGACGACGAACTGCTCGGGTTTCTCCAGCGAGCCCGCCGACATCTGGAACGTCGGGAAGCCGCCGACCTTGACCGCGCGGTCGAACGACCATTTGACGTCGTTGGCCGTGACCGGCGTGCCGTCGTGAAATTTCGCGTCCTTGCGCAGTTTGAAGGTGCAGGACATGCCGTCGGCGGCGACCTCCCAGCCCTCGGCCAGCTCGGGCGCGAGCTTCTCGCGATCGTAGGACAGCGTGCCGTCGGGCAGTGTTTTCGACCCGTAGCTCAGCAGCCGGTCGTAGCAATTCCAGGACAGCCCGTTGACGGTCTGGTTCGAGCCGACGCCCTGCATGTCCAGCGAATTGGGGCCGAGCTCCTGAACCACCAGCAGGGTTTCCGAGCGGCCTTGCGCGCCGGCGTCCGAACCGCCGAACGCCGCGGCGGTCGCACCGGCCAGGGATGTCTGCAGAAAGTGCCGGCGATTGAGGAAAAACGATGAATGCGACATGGGCGGCGGTCCTCTTGCAGAACAATGATGCCCATTTTGCAGGCAAGGTCCGTGCCATAGAGGTGAGGTCGGCGGCGTGGTGGGCCGGTGCTTCAGCAAATTCGAAAATCAGGCGACCGAATGTTCCCTAAGCCAATCGTCTACGCAACGATAAGCTGGCACAATTGCGATCTCGACCAATTCGTCCCCAATGCCCATGAAGCGGAGGTCCTCGCGCAATACCAGCATATCGGCGTAGAACCTCAGGGATCGATTAGGATCACGAAGCCGGCTACGGGCGATGCTATCGACGAAGTCACGAAGTGCATCCATGCATTCAGATTGCTTGGCTTCTTTGGAAATTGACCGGTCTAGGATAGCCCGCCACTGATCGACGAGCTGATTGTAGTCGACGCGTGCACGTGGTGCTTTCATGTGCATCTCATGGCTGTGACTGCGGTAAACTACATCCCATCTCTACAATTGCCCACGGCGCAAATCAAAATTTGAGGCAACGAGGGTTAACAGAGATTTTGCGGGGGCGGAGAATTGCACGCGATCGCTTCATCACAAACCTGCGCGGTCACCCCAGCCGCTGATCGCGCGCGTCTTCGGTGCCCTCGCTGGCAGCTTTCGCCGCCGCCTTTTCGACGCCCTTGCGGCTGGAAATCTCGACCGCCTTGCGGCCGGAGATTTCGTGGCCGGCATCATCGGGCATCTGCCAGAAGAAATAAGCCGACACCGCCGAGATAATCGAGACCACGAGGAACGCCGGCGGGAATACGGCAGCACTCAGTTCGGTGACGTGCTGATACGCCATGGTCGATTCCACCGAGAATGCGCCGACCGCGACGCCTGCGGAAATCGCCAGTTGCTGGTTGACGCTGACGAGCGTGGTGGCGCGGCTCATCTGCGCCGGTTCGACCTCGGCGTAGGCAACTGTGTTGATCGCGGTGAATTGCAGCGAGCGGAAGAAGCCGCCGACGACCAGGATAATGAAGATCAGCAACAGCGGCGTCGTCACCGTGAACAGCGCGCAGGCCGCCAGAAAGACCGAGCTGACGACGGCATTGACCGTCATCATGTTGCGGAACCCGAAGGCGCGGATGATGCGCGCAGCCAGCGTCTTCATCCCCATGGCGCCGACGGCCGAGGCAAACGTGACGAGGCCGGACTGGAACGGCGTCAGCCCAAAACCTTCCTGCATCAACAGCGGCAGCAGGAACGGCAGCGCGCCGATGCCGAGCCGGAACAGGAAGCCGCCATAGATGCTGGCGCGCATGGTCGACAACCGCAGCAGCGAGAAATCCAGCACCGGCGATCCGGTCCGCCGCGCATGCATCACGTAGAGCGTCATCGAGATCGTGCCGACCGCGACGAGGGCTGCGACGATCGTCCAGGGCAGCAGATTGAGGCCGGCGACCGAGAGGCCGAAGGCGATGCCGGCAAGGCCGATGCCGGCCAGCACCAGCCCGTAAAGATCGAAGCGCTCCGGATCCTCGCTCTTGATCGGGTCGATGTACTTC
>JBOHIT010000173.1:0-4606 GCA_050726155.1 Bradyrhizobium sp. | reverse complement strand
GAATGCCGGCGATTCTCCGGTGCTGCTCAAGATCGCGCCGGACCTGAGCCTCGCCGAACTCGACGACGTCGTGCACATCGCGCGCTCGCGCCGTGTCGACGGCATGATCGTGGCCAACACCACGCTGGCGCGGCCCTCGACATTGCGCGAAACGAACCGCGCCAAGGAGCAGGGCGGATTGTCGGGGAGGCCGCTGTTCCGGCTGTCGACGCGGATGGTGGCGGAGACTTACGTGCGTGCCGAGGGCGCCTTCCCGCTGATCGGGGTCGGCGGCATCGATTCGGGCGGTGCGGCTTTGACCAAAATTCGCGCCGGTGCCAGCCTGATCCAGCTTTATTCGTCGCTGATCTACAAGGGCCTCGGACTGGTCGAGGATATCAAGAACGACCTGTCCTCGACGCTGCTGCGAACCGGCCGCGATTCGCTGTCGGAAATCGTCGGTGCCGATGCCGCGACCATCACGGCCGAGGAATGGCCGGTGCAGTAGTTGAATCTTCCCCTCTCCCCTTGTGGGAGAGGGTGGCTTCGCGAAGCGAAGACGGGTGAGGGGTTCTCTCCTCACGGTAAGACTCGCGAGGGGGATAGAGACCCCTCATCCGGCGCCATAGCCGATGCAAAGCATCGGCGTTCTAGGAACGGCGGCCGAAGCCGCCTATGCCACCTTCTCCCACAAGGGGAGAAGGAGAAGGCAAGGCCTCACACTTTGAACGACGCCTTCAACAGCGCCGGATAGCGCAGCGCTTCAAGCCCGCCGCGGGCGGCGTAATGTACCAATAGCGCGCCCCACAGTCCGGCATTGCCGAACGACCGCAGCGCCAGCCAGGCGCCGAGAAAGATCAGCAGCGACAGCATCATCAGATTGCGCATGTCGCGCGCCCAGGTCGCGCCGATATAGACGCCGTCATAGCCGAAGGCGAACACGCCGAGCAATGGTGCGAAGATCACGAACGGCAGAAATTCGCGCGCAAGGCGACGCACGTCCGCGCTCGCCGTCATCAGTTCGATCAACACCGGCCCGAACAGCGCGAACACCGCCGCGACCGCCAGCGCAAAGCCAAATCCCCAGAACATGACGAGCTTAACCGCGCCGGCAAATGCGTCTTTGTTGCGGGCGCCCAGCGCACGGCCGCAGAGTTGCTCGGCGGCATTGGCGAGGCCGTCGAGGAAGAAGGCGCTGATCAGGAGAAAATTGTTCAACACCGCATTGGCGGCGAGTGCGGTATCGCCGGCGCGGGCGCCCTGCGCGGAAAAGAACAGCCACACCGCGATCAGCGATGCGGTGCGCAGCATGATGTCGCGGTTGACCGACAGCATGCGCATCAGTTTTGCACGGTCGAACAAAGTGGCGCCGGGGATGGCGAGCTTCCAATGGGTCAGCTGGCCCGCGATCACGATGCCAAGCAGCAGCCCGGCGGTTTCCGCGATGACGGCGGCGATCGCTGCACCCGCAATGCCGAAATCGAGCACCAGCACCAGGAGCACGGTCGCCGCGACGTTGATGAGGTTGATGGTGATTTGCGTGCCGAGCGCCAGTCTGGCGCGCGCCTGTCCGATCAGCCAGCCCAGCACGACATAATTGCCGAGCGCCATCGGCGCCGACCAGATCCGGATCGTGAAGTAGGTCTTGGCGGCGTGCGTGACGCCGTCACTGCCGCCCATCAAGCCGAGCAGGATTGCGGCAAGCGGGACCTGCAGCAGGATCAGCGCCGCGCCGATCACGGCCGCAACGATGAAACCGCGAACCAGGATCACGCGCAATTCGGTGGTCTCGCCGGCGCCGAGCGACTGCGCCGTGAACGCAACCGTGCTCATGCGCAGGAATGCGAACAGCCAGAACATGCAGTCGAACAGCACCGAGGCGACCGCGACGCCGCCGAGCAGGGTGGCGTTGCCGAGCCGGCCGATCGCCATGGTCGAGACGATGCCGAACAGCGGCGACGTCAGGTTCGCGACCATCGCGGGACCCGCGATGGCGAACACCTGCGCCGTCGTGACTTTCGAGGGAGCGGACGTCGAATGCATGCCTACAGCTCGACCACCATGCCATCGCTGGCCGCGGTGTGGGCAAGTGTGTCCAGCCGCCCCAGCATGTCGTCGCTCATATGGGTCAGGATCAACCGCTTGGCGTTGATCTCGGTCAGATGCGCTTCCAGCGTCGTCAGGCTGAGGTGGTTCTTGACGATCTTGTCATAAAAGTAGGCCTCGGCAATAAACAGGTCAGCCTCGTGCGCCGCCGGGATCAGCGTCTCCGTCCATTCGGTGTCGGCGCTGTAGGCGATGATGCGGCCCTCGGCCTCGATGCGGTAGGCCAGGAACGGTCCGCCGGATTCGCCGTGCACGACGGGATAGGGCGTGACCTTGACCGCGCCGAAGCTGCGGCTTTCCTCAGGGCTAAGCGCGACGACGGCGAGATCGAAGCGTTGCCTGGTCTTTGACGAGTGTTCGAACAGCGCCTCCATCAACTGGGCCAGCCGGGTTTCGATCCCCTGCGGCCCGGCGATGACGAGCGGCCGCGTCCGCCGCGTGAACTGCGCATCGAGCAGGAAGAACGGCAGCCCGCCGAAATGGTCGCCATGGAAATGCGTGATCAGGATCAGGTCGATGCTGTCGCTGACGACATCGAGCCGCTTCAGTGCCGGCAACGACGATGCGCCGCAATCGATCAGGAAATTGACGCTGTCGCCAGTGACGTGGAAGCAGGTGTTGGCGCGGCCACCGGAGCCGAGCGCATCACCGCAGCCGATAAATTGCAATTGCATCGGCTGCAGTCCGTGTTGGCGAAGTCAGCGCTTGTTGCCGAACAGCCGCGACAGCAGCCAGATCGGGATCACGATCACGGCGCCGAGCAGGAAATAGCGCCACAGCCAGTTCACCGCGTCGAAGCCGAGATCCCAGAGCCGCTGGAACAGCATCCGGATGCTGTGCAGGATATTCCAGGGATCGAATCCGATCGCGGCCAGCACGACGCCGACCAGGACGGAGAGCAGCACCAGCCGGAACGCCACCGCCAGCGGCGACCCGCCGAGAAAGCGGGACAAGCCGTCATTGCTGGCCGGCAAATCTCTGACGTCGTTGGGCATCGATGCTCTCCTGCGGGTCACGCCCGTGCATTGTAATACAGCCGAGAGCAGATGGGGAACCTATCTCGGCGCGTCAATGGCCGGCCGGATTACGGCGCGGTAATGCTGGAATCGCTTTTCAGCATCCGTTCCAGCGTTTCCAGCCGGTCGGCCTCGCGCGGCGGCTTGTCCCAGCGCAGCCGGCTAATGCGCGGGAACCGCATCGCGACGCCGGATTTGTGCCGTGGCGAGCGCGCCAGTCCCTCGAAGGCGACTTCCAGCACCAGCCCCTGATCGGGCTCGTGTACCACATGGCGCACGGGTCCGAATTTCTCGGTGGTGTTGCGGCGGACGAAACGGTCGATCTGCAGCAACTCCTCGTCGGTAAAGCCGAAATAGGCCTTGCCGACCGGCACCAGTTGCTCGCCGTCCTCGCCCGAAATCCAGACCCCGAAGGTGTAGTCCGAGTAATAGGACGAGCGCTTGCCGTGGCCGCGCTGGGCATACATCAACACCGCGTCGATCAAATGCGGGTCGCGCTTCCACTTCCACCATTGACCCTTGGGACGGCCCGGCAGATAGGCGGCGTCGCGGCGCTTGATCATCACGCCCTCGACGGCCTCGGCATCCTCGCCCGCACCGGCGCCGGCGGGATCGGCGCGTGCGGCCGTCAATTGGTCCCAACTGTCGAACGCAATCGTCGGCGACAGATCGATGCGGGGATCGTCCAACTTCTTGATGAAGGCTTCCAGCCGCGCGCGGCGCTCGATGAACGGCAATTCGCGCAGATCGTTCTCGTCGTCGCCGAGCAAATCATAGGCGCGCAGATGGATCGGATAGTCCTTGATCAGTTTTGGCGACACGACCTTGCGGTTGAGGCGCTGCTGCAGCACGTTGAAGGTCTGCACGCGGCCCGCGCGCAGCACCAGCAACTCGCCGTCGATGGCGAAACCCGAAGATCCTTGCAGGTGCAGCGATGGTACGAGGTCCGGAAAGCTTTTGGTGATGTCTTCGCCGGTGCGCGAATAGAGCCGGGCCTGGATGTGGCCACGCTCGTCGCGGCCGGCGACCGCCTGCACGCGGATGCCGTCCCATTTCCACTCGGCGATGAAATCGGCGGCGTCGAGGCTGGCGAAATCCGCATCCTCGATCGCGTGCGCCAGCATCACCGGGCGGAACGGCACAGGGTCCAGATTGACGGGTTTTTCGCTTCGCCCTTCCAGCCAGGCGAACAGATCGAGATAGGGCGGGCTGAGGCCCGGCCACATCAGCTCGATGTCGTGGGGATCCTTGCCGCCGAGATTGGCCGCGGCGGTTTTGGCGAGCCGCGCCGAAACGCCGATCCGCATCGCGCCGGTAACGAGTTTCAGCAGCGCCCAGCGGCCGGTTTCATCGAGCTCATCGAGCCAGCGCGCCAGTTGCTTCGGCAGTTCGGTCTTGCCGAGCGTGCGCAGCGTGGTGACGACGTCGGAGAGCGTGGGGGGAGGCGGGTTGTTGTGGCCGGCGAGCGCCGCTTTCGGCCACATCAGCGCGACCGTCTCGGAGAG
>JBOHIT010000172.1:0-6979 GCA_050726155.1 Bradyrhizobium sp. | reverse complement strand
CCATCAGTACGTAGACGGAAAACAGGATCAGGCCCGCAAACCCCTGCATCACGAAGATGGAGCCGAGATCGCCAATCGAATAGTCGCCGAGCATCGATGTTCTCCGCCTGGGGGAAAGTCCCGCGGCGCGAGCGAACTCGCGACGCGGGGGTGTTAAGCGTGGACTGACAATCCACGCCAGGGAGAGGCTTCGCTTGAGAGGAACGGCCCGGGAAGGCGCGCGCTTACTGGTAGCTCACTTACTGGTAGCCTTTGGGGAACGGATCCGGCTCGACCAGATCGGCGGTCTCGAAGATCAGTTCGAACTGGCCATCGAGCTTGGCGCGGCCGACGCGAGTCTTGGACCAGAGGTGATGGTTTTCATGAATGCGCACGTAGCCTTCCGGCGCACCCTTGAATTCGATCCCCGGAGACGCCGCGGCGACCTTGTCGACGTCGAAGCTGCCGGCCTTCTCGACCGTTAATTTCCACAGCCACGGGCCGAGATAGGCGGCTTGCGTCACGTCGCCGATCACGGTCTTCTCGCCCCACAGCTTCTTGAAGGACGGCACGAACGTCTTGTTGTTCGGATTGTCCAGCGACTGGAAATATTTCATGCAGGCATAGGCGCCCGCGATGTTCTCGCCGCCGATGCCGTCGATTTCGTCTTCGGTCACCGAGATCGTGAGCAGCGCCTGTTTCGACAGGTCGATACCGGCTGCCTTGAGCTGCTTGTAGAACGCCACGTTCGAGCCACCGACGACGTCGGTGAAGATCACGTCGGGTTTGGTCAGCTTGATCTTGTTGATCACCGAGTTGAACTGGGTGCTGCCCAGCGCATAATATTCCTCGCCGACGACCTTGCCCTTGAGCACGTTCTCGACGTGCTTGCGCGCGATCTTGTTCGAGGTGCGCGGCCAGATGTAATCCGAACCGATGAAGAAGAAGGATTTCGCGCCCTTCTCCTTGGCGATCCAGTTCAGGCCGGCGAGGATCTGCTGGGTGGCTTCCTGGCCGGTGTAGATGACATTCTTGGACTGTTCGAGGCCTTCGTAGAAGGTCGGGTAGTAGAGCATGCCGTTATATTGCTCGACGACCGGCAGCACCGCCTTGCGGGAGGCTGAGGTCCAGCAGCCCATGATGGCCGCGACCTTGTCGTTGACGAGAAGCTTTTTCGCCTTCTCGGCGAAGGTCGGCCAGTCGCTGCCGCCGTCTTCCTGGATGAACTTGATCTTGCGGCCGAGGATGCCGCCCATGGCGTTGATCTGCTCGATCGCGAGCTTCTCGGCCTGGATCGAACCGGTTTCCGAGATCGCCATCGTGCCCGTGGCCGAATGCAGGATACCGCAGGTGACCTCCGTATCGGTCACCGCCAACCCGGTCGTATTGACGACGGAAGTCGCAGGACCGGCGCCGAAAGACGGGCGGGAAAGCATCGAAATGGCCGGCAAGGCCGCCATTCCCATCAGCAGTTTGCGGCGAAGCGGAGACTGCAGGCCCTTATTTGTTTCGTCTGACATGAGCACCCCATTTGTTCGAGAACGCGCTTATTGGTGAGGCAAGGATTGCTCAGTTTTGTGCAGTGCACAGATACGCAAGATCGCGTATATTGCACCGCAAAATAGCGACGTAGGTTTTGGTACGGAGTTTGCGTACGCAATTGCTGACGATGGATGGGCCTCGAAGGGCTCAGTCGTTTGCGGTCAGGAGTAATCAAGTGGCAGGGCGGCAGCGGATCGACCGCGTCAGGCGCCAATATAATCAGTGGGTTGCCAACCAGACGCTGGAAGACTACGCGCTGCGCTTTACAGCCAAAAGCGCGCGGCGATGGTCCGCCGCCCGCGTCGCCAACACCGCACTCGGCGCCATCTCATTTCTGGCGCTGGAAGCGATCGGCGGCACCATTACGCTGAATTACGGCTACACCAACGCCACGGTGGCCATCCTGGTCGTCAGCGTCATCATTTTCTGCTGCGGATTGCCGATCGCCTATCACGCCGCCAAATGCGGCATCGACATCGACCTGCTGACGCGCGGCGCGGGATTCGGCTATATTGGCTCGACCATCACCTCCCTGATCTACGCCTCCTTTACTTTCATCTTCTTTGCGCTTGAGGCGGTCATTCTCGCCGTTGCGCTCGAGATGTGCTTCGGCATCCCGCGCCCGATCGGCTACCTCATCAGCGCCGTCGTCATCATTCCGCTGGTGACCTACGGCATCACCCTGATCAGCCGCTTCCAGCTGTGGACGCAGCCGATCTGGATCGTCCTTCATATCCTGCCGTTCGTCGCGATCGCCTACGCCAACCCGCAATCGTTTACGGAGTGGCGCAAATTCGCCGGCGAGCATGGCGACGCCGGCGGCCATCTCGACCTGCTGCTGTTCGGCACCGCCGCGTCGGTGGTGTTTTCGCTGGTGGCACAGATCGGCGAACAGGTCGACTTCCTGCGGTTCCTGCCGCGTGACCGCCGCACCTCTCGCACCTCATGGTGGATCGCGCTATTGA
This sequence comes from Bradyrhizobium sp., assembly GCA_050726155.1. Taxonomy (GTDB): domain Bacteria; phylum Pseudomonadota; class Alphaproteobacteria; order Rhizobiales; family Xanthobacteraceae; genus Bradyrhizobium. The sequence goes on along the minus strand of JBOHIT010000172.1, from coordinate 4,493 downwards.
GCGCCGGCCCGGGTTGGATCATCTTTGGCGCGCTCAAGCTGTTGCTGGGCTCGTTCCTCGCCTATTTCGCGCTCAGCCACGGCGTCTCCAGCGAGCACGCCGCCGAGCCGGCGCATATGTATCTCGAAGCCTTCCGTTACGTGCTGTCGCAGCCCGATCTGGTGCTGGCGTTGACCGGGACCTTCGTCATCCTCTCGCAAATCAAGATCAACGTCACCAACGCGTATGCCGGCTCGATCGCGTGGTCGAATTTCTTTTCGCGGCTGACCCACAGCCATCCCGGCCGCGTGGTGTGGCTGGTGTTCAACGTGCTGGTCGCGCTGCTGCTGATGGAGATCGGCGTCTACAAGGCGCTGGAGCAGACGCTGGCGCTCTATTCCAACGTCGCCATCGCCTGGGTCGGCGCGCTGGTGGCCGATCTCGTTGTCAACAAGCCGCTCGGCCTGCGCCCGCAACATATCGAGTTCAAACGCGCGCATCTGTACGACATCAACCCGGTAGGTGTCGGCGCGATGACGATCGCAACCATCGTCTCGATCAGCGCATTCTATGGCCTGTTCGGGCCGACGCCGAAGGCGCTGTCGGCCTTCGTCGCACTCGCGGTCGCTTTTGTCACGGCGCCCTTGATCGCATGGGCCACCGACGGCAAATATTACATCGCGCGTAAGCCGAAACGGAGCTGGCAGAACCTGGAATCGATCCAGTGCTGTATCTGCGAGCACGCGTTCGAGCCGGAGGACATGGCCTCCTGCCCGGCCTATGCAGGCCCAATCTGCTCGCTGTGTTGTTCGTTGGATGCGCGCTGCCACGATCTCTGCAAGCCGCATGCGCGGATCCAGGCGCAGGTGTCGGAGGCGCTGGCCAAGATCCTGCCCGAACCAATCTATGCCCGGATCAACTCCCAGTTCGGGCACTATCTCGGCGTGTTCGTGGTCTCCGCGGGGCTGGTTGGGCTGACGCTCGGGCTGATTTACCTGCAGACATCGGCGACGATTCCGGTCGACGATTTCCAGCTATCCGATGTGCTGTGGAAGGTATTCTTCGCGCTGACCATCATCATCGGAGTGGTGGCCTGGTTGTTCGTGCTGGCGCAGCAAAGCCGCCGCGCGGCGGAAGCGGAAACCAGGCGCCAGACCGCACTGCTGATCCAGGAAATCGACGCGCACAAGCGCACCGATGCCGAACTGCAACGTGCCAAGGAAGTCGCGGAGTCGGCCAATCTGGCCAAGAGCCGGTATGTCGTGGGGCTAAGCCATGAGCTGCGCTCGCCTTTGAATGCCATCAGCGGCTACGCGCAGTTGCTGGAGCAGGATTCCAGCCTTCAGACAAAACCACGCGATCAGGTCCGCGTGGTTCGCCGCAGCGCTGATCATCTGTCGGGACTGATCGACGGCATTCTGGATATTTCCAAGATCGAGGCGGGGCGGCTGTATCTGTCGCGCGACGAGGTGCGGCTGAGCGATTTCCTCGATCAGTTGGTCGGCATGTTCCGCCTGCAGGCCGCCGCCAAGGGCATCGATTTCGTCTTCAAGCGACCGGCGGTGCTGCCCGTCGTGGTCTTTGCCGACGAGAAGCGGCTGCGCCAGATCCTGATCAACCTGCTGTCGAACGCCATCAAGTTCACGCAGACCGGCAGCGTGCAATTCGTCGTGCATTACCGCAGCCCGGTCGCCGAATTCGAGGTGATCGACACCGGTCCCGGCATTCAGGCCGGCGATCTCGAACGCATCTTTGCGCCATTCGAACGCGGCGCGCTCGGCGTCTCGCAGCCACAGACCGGCACGGGTCTCGGCCTGACCATCAGCCGGCTGCTCGCCGGTGTCATGGGCGGCGACATCAAGGTGTCCAGCACGGTCGGAACCGGCAGCAATTTCCGCATGAAGATCCTGCTGTCTGAGGTTACCAACCCGACCCGGATCGCGCCGGTCGGCGCGCCGATCTTCGGCTATCGCGGCCCACGCAAAACCATTCTGATCACCGACGACGATCCGACCCATCGCGATCTCCTGCGCGAGGTCCTGACGCCGCTGGGCTTCATCCTGCTCAGCGCGCCCGACGGCCCCGGCTGTCTGGAGTTGGCCCAGCATTGCCGGCCCGATCTGTTCCTGCTGGATATCTCGATGGCCGGCATGGACGGCTGGACGGTGGCGGAAACGCTGCGCAAGAGCGGCCATCATCAGACGCGCATCCTGATGGTATCGGCGAGCGCATTGGAAGCGCATGGCGCGCCGCTGGCGCAACCGTTCCACGACGGCTATCTGATGAAGCCGATCGATATCCCACGGCTGCTGGAAACCATTCGCCAGTTGCTCAAGCTCGACTGGGAATACGAGATCGACCAGATTCCTGCACCTGGCTGGAAGCCCGAAACCGGGTCGCGGCCATCGGTCAAGCATGTCGAGGAGCTGATTGGCCTCGGCCAGCTGGGATACATCCGCGCCATCCAGCTCAAGCTCGACGAGATCGGCAACGGCCATCCCGAGCATACCGCTTTCGTCACGCAAATGCGTTCACTGATCGACCGCTTCGATCTCGATCAATATATGGCGACCTTGAAGACGCTGCACAGCTATGATCATTGAACAAAAAAAGCGCGACGTCGCCCTCGTCGTTGACGATTCCCCCGAGACCCTGCGCCTGCTCACCGACGCGCTCGACGGCGCGGGCATGACGGTCATGGTCGCACTCGATGGTGCCGCGGCGATGCGGATCGTCGATCAGATCACGCCCGATATCGTGCTGCTCGATGCTGTCATGCCCGGCATGGACGGCTTTGAGACCTGCAAGCGACTGAAGCGCGATGCGGGCCTCGTCAACGTTCCCATCATCTTCATGACCGGCCTTGCAGAAACCGAACACATCGTCCGCGGCCTGGAGGCCGGCGGGGTCGACTATGTCACGAAGCCAATCGCGATCGAGGAGATGCTGGCGCGAATCCGGGTGCACCTCGCCAACGCGCGGCTGACGCAAAGCGCCCGCGCCGCGCTCGACGTCTCCGGCCGCTATCTGCTCGCGGTGAACAGCGTCGGCAAGATCATGTGGGCGACACCGCAGGCACAGAAATTATTGGCGGATACGCTGAGCGCCGACGCCGACGACGACCTCGTGTTGCCTGACCCGATGCCGCAATGGCTGGACCAGGCGCAGAGAGGCAAGGCCGGCGCGAAGGCGGCCGCCATGGCGGCCTTTCCCGGCAATGAGCTGCTCAAGCTGCAATATATGGGCAAGCTTGGGCCGAACGAGTTCCTGCTGCGGCTCGCCAAGGATTCCGGCGCGGATACGCCGGCGGAATTTTCCAGAGAGCTGGGCCTCACCGCGCGCGAAGGCGAAGTGCTGTCCTGGCTTTCCAAGGGCAAGACCAACCGCGACATTGCACAGATCCTGGGCCTCTCGCCCCGCACCGTCGACAAGCATCTCGAGCAGATTTATTCGAAGCTCGGCGTCGAAAACCGTACGGCGGCGGCGGCGATCGCCGTCAAGACCAGGAATCAGAAGCAGTGAGCCGGGTGGCCGCGTAAGCGGCGCAAGCTCGCTTAGACTTTCCCGCGCTGGTTCACGACTGCAGGTCTCGCGGCCGCGTCCGGCGCAAAGCCCTGCAAAAACAATTCGACCGCCATATCGGCGAATTCCTGCGGACCGATCGCGCCCTTGGGATCGTACCAGGTGTAGGTGAAGTTGATGATGCCAAACAGGATCATCGTGTAGATCTTCTTGGTACGCTTGACGATCCGCCCCTCGGCATCGAGCCTGAGCAGGAGATCGGTGACGATATCGACCAGTTGCCGCTCGAGAGCCTTGATGGCCTGCTGTTCGTCCTCGTTCAGGAACGAGAGGTCGTGAATCAGCACGCGCTGCTCGTGCGGCGATTTGGCGTTGACCTCGACGATCGCGCGAATGACGTTTTGAAACTGTGTCAGCGTCGGGCCACCGGCCGCCACGGCGGTTTCGACATGCTGGATCATTTCCCGGATATGGGCATCAAGGATCGCGAACAGGATCGCTTCCTTGGAGTCGAAATAATGATAGAGCGCGCCGCGCGACAGCTTGCAGGCATCGGCAAGGTCGGCGATCGAGGCGCGCATATAACCCTGGGCCGAGAATAGCCGGGCGGCATTGGTCAGAATGCCGAGATGGATGCCGTCGTAGTTTTCAGAGCGTGTTCGCGCCATCGGATATTGCCCGCTTCCATTCAGCTTTCGCTCGTGGTCCCAGGGGCATGCTTAGCTGATTCAGCAGCCTTTTTTTCACTTGGCGACGCTTCCTCCGCAAACCGGTCCCTGTCGGACCTGCGGCCGATCGACCACCTGCCCCTTATCGCAAAAAATTGTTTGAACGGCCAGTCGGATTATAATATAGAGATTGGAATTACTGGAGACACCAGCCCGGATCAACCGCGCGGCATGCTTTGGGAGGTTGAATGACGGTTGTTCGGGCGGATGCTGTCGTGATCGGGGCCGGTCCGGGCGGGCTTTGTGCCGCTGCGCGCCTTTCTC
>JBOHIT010000171.1:0-5102 GCA_050726155.1 Bradyrhizobium sp. | reverse complement strand
GCCACTTGTAGCCGCTCGTCGGGCTGACGCCGAAGCGACGGCACAGGTTCCGTACATTGGCTCCTTCCACCGACGCCAACATTACAAAATCCAATCTCGCGACCAATCGGGACCACTCGTGGAACGGCAACCGAAAGCATCCATGATTCGCTGTCGAAAGTGTCCACGATGTCTCCGAACACCCGTCCACCTTGTCTCCGGTCTGAACACCCCTTGTGGGAGAAGGGAAGAAGATTCAATAACACCGCGACGCTGAGATCGCGTGGAGCTTGTTGTCGCCGAGCACATGCGCCATGAAACTCGCCGAAAATATCTTCGCAAACGCCGCATCGCGGATGCTCAGCCCGCCGGTATAGGCGCCGAAAGCCGGCATCACGGCGCGCTCGCCGTCGCTGGCGAAGCATCGCCGTTCCATGGCGCGGCCGCGGGTGGCGACACGGGCCTTGGGATGCAGATGGCCCGCGATTTCGCCGGCGGCACCCGTGGGCTCATGGCGAAACACAATGGGGCCGATCGCGACTTCATCCGCGACCACGCCGCCCAAATCCGCCGGCAAATTCGGATCGTGATTACCCGAGATCCAGATCCAGTCGCGCCGCGCCTGCATCGCAGCGAGCGCCTCGCGATCCGGCAAGGACAAGCGTTCATGCGCATCGCGATCGTGAAAACTGTCGCCGAGCGCGATCACCATGCGCGGGTCGTGCCGCGCGATCACGGCGGCGAGCCGGCTCAGCGTTGCAACCGTGTCGTAGGGCGGCAGCAGCACGCCGCGCGCGGCGAAGCTGGAGCCTTTTTCCAGATGCAGATCGGAAACGACCAGCAGGCTCTGCTCTTTCCAGAACAATGCGCCGGACAGATCGGCGACGAAGCTGACGTCTGCAACCGCAATCCTCGAAGCGCGCGCCATTGGATCATCTTCTGAAAATTGCGCCGCTGCCGTCACGTTTTATCCTGTTGCTTCCCTGACCAACTCGTCGGCGGCTTCCGCCAGCAACTCGTCGGCCGCTTCGCCATAAACTGACTCGCGGCCGATTTCCAGCATCACCGGCACCGCGAGCGGCGAAACCCGATCGAGTTCCCGGTGTATGATTCGCCCCTGGATTCGCGACAGCATATCACCCAGGCGCTTGAGATCGAGCAGTCCGGTGGCGGCGTCGGCGCGTGCAGCGCGCAACAGCACATGGTCGGCCTGGTGTTTTCTCAGCACGTCGTAGATCAGGTCGGTCGAGAACAGCACCTGGCGGCGGGATTTTTCCTCGCCGGTGAAGCGTCGAGCGATCAGGCCGGAGATCACGGCACAGGTGCGAAAGGTGCGCTTCATCAGCGCGGATTCGGCCAGCCACGCCTCGAGGTCGTCGCCCAGCATGTCCGGATCGAACAGCGCGTTGAGATCGAGCTTGCCCTGGCGGATCATGAACGACATGTCGCCCAGCCCCCACACCGCCACCGCATATTCATTGGCGACAAATCCCAGCGGCCGCACCCGCGAACGCTCCATCCGCCGCGTCAGCAGCATGCCGAGCGTCTGATGCGCCAGCCGCCCCTCGAAAGGATAACAGATCAGATAATGCTTGTTGCCGCGCGGAAAGGTTTCGACCAGCAATTCGCGCACCGCCGGCACGCGCGAAAAATGCCGTTGCAGCGACAGCCAGTCGCGCACCTGATCCGGCAGCACCTTCCAGGCCCGGGTATCATTGAGCAGCTTGCGGACGCGTTCGGCCAGATACGTCGAGAGCGGAAACTTGCCGCCCGCATAGGACGGCACCTTGGCGTCCTTGTCGTTGGCGCGGGAGACATAGACCTGATCTTCCGCGAGCGCCTCGTAGCGCACCACCTCGCCGCCAAAGGCAAAGGTGTCGCCGACCACCAGCCCCTCGATGAAGTATTCCTCGACCTCGCCCAACATCCTTCCGCCGCGCCCGAGTGCGCCGGTCGCCCCCGAGCCGCCGCCGCGTGAGCGCACCAGGCGGACCTTGAGCATCGGTTCTTCGACGATGGTGCCGACGTTGAGGCGATAACTTTGCCGCACGCGGGGATTGGCGACGCGCCAGCGGCCGGTTTTATCCTGCTTGATGCGCGCGAAGCGCTCATAGGTTTCCAGCGCATAGCCGCCGGTGGCGACGAAATCGACCACGTCGTCGAAATCGGTTCGCGTCAGCGTCGAATACGGCGCCGAGGTCAGCACCTCCTCATAGAGCTCGCCGGAGAGAAACGGTTCGCCGCAAGCGCAGCCCAGCACATGTTGCGCCAGCACGTCGAGCGAGCCGATCCGCAGCGGCGGGGTGTCCTGCGCATTCTCCGCGATCGCATCGATCGCGACCGCGCATTCCAGCACCTCGAACCGGTTGGCCGGCACCAACACCGCGTGAGAAGGCTCGTCGAGACGGTGGTTGGCGCGACCGATCCGCTGCATCAGCCGCGAAGAACCCTTGGGCGCGCCGACATTGATGACGAGATCGATATCACCCCAGTCGATGCCGAGATCGAGCGAGGAGGTGCAGACCACGCCGCGCAATTTTCCCGCCGCCATCGCGTCTTCGACCTTGCGGCGCTGGGCTACGTCGAGCGAGCCGTGATGCAGCGCAATGGCGAGGCCATCATCGTTCATGCGCCAGAAATCCTGGAACAGCATTTCGGCCTGGCTGCGGGTGTTGACGAAAACAAGCGTGGTCTTGTTGCGCTTGATCAGTTCATACATCTCGCCCATCGCGTGGCGCGCGCTGTGGCCGGCCCATGGCAGCCGTTCCCTTGTGTCGAGCATCTCGACCACGGGCGCGGCCGCACCGCCGGCGACGACGATGTCGGCGGATTCGATTCTGCGGTCGCGTTGCGGCACCAGAAACCGCGCCAGTGATTCCGGCTCGGCGACGGTCGCCGACAAGCCGATGCCGCGCATCTCGGGCGCCAGCTTCCATAGCCGCGCCAGACCGAGCGACAACAGATCGCCGCGCTTGGAGGTGACGAGCGCGTGCAACTCATCGAGCACGATGCGCTTCAGCGAGCCGAACAGGAAGGGCGCATCGTCGGAAGACAACAGCAGCGCCAGTTGCTCGGGCGTGGTCAGCAGGATATCCGGCGGATAGCGCCGCTGCCGCTGCCGGCGCGACACCGGCGTATCGCCGGTACGGGTCTCGACCTTGATTGAAAGCCCCATCTCGGCGATCGGCGTCTCCAGATTGCGCGCGATATCGACGGCGAGCGCCTTCAGGGGCGAGATGTAGAGGGTATGCAGGCCGCCGGTGCGTTTCACGCCGCGGCCGGTGGAGATGACGTTTTTCTTGGGTCCTTCCCCCGCGGCCGGCGGCGGCAAAGACAGTTCGACCAGCGTCGGCAGAAATCCCGCCAGCGTCTTGCCGGCGCCGGTCGGCGCGATCAGCAGCGCCGAGCGATCTTCGCGGGCTTTCGCCAGCAGTTCCAGCTGATGCACACGCGGCGACCAGCCGCGCGACGCGAACCATTGAAGGAAGCGGTCGGGCAGCAACACGGCCGGCTCGGCCGATATGGCTGAAGAAGTCAGGGGCGGCACAAAACAAGAACTAAGCCGTTCCGCCCGCTACGTCGAGGGTCGCGGCAGGCTAAATCAGCCCGCCGCGATGATTTAACCTGCCTACTCCGTCACGGCCTTTTCGGAGATCTGCCAGTCCTTGCCGTCGAAGCTCGAGATGTGGAGCGTCTTCATCGGCGTGTAGTCGTCAGGCGTGTAGCTGTAATTGATGTCGTCGAGGAAGAACGGCGAGTGGAAGCCGGCCAGCGTGGTCGCCTGCTTCAGGACGTTGGCGCGGGTGAGGTCGTCGCCGCAGCGGCGCAGGATTTCCGCCATCGACGCCACCTGGCCGTAGCCAGCATAGGCGATGGTGTTGTCGGGATCGACGGTCGGCAGATATTTCTTGCGCAGCTCCTCGAACGCCAACACGTCCTTGTCCTTCTCCCAGCGGCCGGGTCCGGCCTCCTTGGAATAGCGGATGGCAACGATGCCGGCGGCGTTCTCGAGGCCGGCAGCGGCGAGGATAGAACGCCCCGTCGATCCCGCCGACAGCAACTGCAGCGGTTTCCAGCCGAGTTCGGTAACCTTGCGGATCGACTGCGACGTCGCCTTGCCGGTGGTGATATTGTAGAACGTGTCGGCGCCCGACTTCGAAAGATTGATCAGCTGCGAATCGACCGTCGGTTCGGTCAGATCGTAGGTCTGCTCCATGATCACCTTGGCGGTGCCGCCGGCATCTTCCAGCACCTTCTTGAACGGCCCGAGGAAATCGCGGCCGAAATCGTCGTTCTGGTAGAGGATGCCGATCTTGGCATTCGGCTTCACCGCGACGACGTGCTTGGCGAGGATGCGCGCCTCGGTCGGATACAGCGGCAGGCCCGCCATGGTCCATTTGAAGTTCTTCGGATCGTTCCATTTCGAGGCGCCGGTGTTCAGCAGCAGCTGCGGCACGCCCTTGGAATTGAGATACTTGTGCACGGCGGTCTGCGGCGCGGTGCCGAGCGAGCCGAACAGTGCCAGCACTTCATCCTGCTCGACCAGCCGCCGCGTCGCCTCGACGCATTTCGGCGCGCTGTAGGCGTCGTCCATGGTGAGGAACTTGACCTTGCGGCCGTTGATGCCGCCCTTTTCGTTCAGCATCTGGAAATAGGCTTCGCCGACGCGGCCGAGCACGCCGTAGATCGAACCGGGACCGGAATGCGGCACGGTCTGTCCGAGCTTGATCTCGGTATCGCTCGAGCCCGGATCGTATTTCTTGTCGGCGGCCCAGACGAACGGCGCGGGCAATGCGGAGGCGAGGACGGTGGCAAGCGCGGTGGCGCCGAATTCGCGCCGGGTTTGTTTCTTGTTCATTGTTGTTCTCCCTTGTGCGCGCCATGATCAACATTCCCGCGGGCGCGGCAATAGCGAACTGGCACGTTCGCGACGCAATGCCGCCCGGGGGGCACGACACATTTCCGCGAGGCGGAAATCGTAGCGTCTAGACTCAAGTTTTCGATGCAAGCAGCGGACGCTCTTGCCTTCTCCCCTTGTGGGAGAAGGTGGCGTAGACGGCCTCCGGCCGCCGTTCTTAGAACGCCGATGCTTTGCATCGGCTATGGCGCCGGATGAGGGGTCT
>JBOHIT010000170.1:0-4816 GCA_050726155.1 Bradyrhizobium sp. | reverse complement strand
GCTGCATTGAGTTCGGTGGATGATAATGACAAAGATTCAATCAGCTCGCCGATTACCGACTCGAACTCTCGGGTCGTATTGTCCACGCGATCGGCTCGGGCGATCTTAGCGCTCGCTTCGACAGTGGCGGCATCGTCCGAGGCCTTTTTTGCCACCAGCGCTACTTTGAACACCTGCAGGGCAGCAGCCATTTGGCCAATCTCGGTCTTGGCGTCTTTCTGCGGAATGATGACGGTGAGATCGCCCTGGCCGAGCGCGCGCATCGGTTCGATGATCGCGGTGATGCCGCGCGACACGTCGCGCACGAGCAGGGTGGCCATTGCCAAGCCCAGAAGTGTGCCCAGAGCCATGCCGCTCATGACGAATTTTGTCGCGAAGGCGTACAAATCGTTGCCACGTTTGACCGCGGCTTCGGCTCCCTTTTTGTTCAGGTCCCTTTCCCCGCGGAGAAGGTCATCGTTCCGTTCCCCGATTTTAATGAGCTTGTTCGTGAATAGTTCCCGTCCGGTGGCAAAATCCTGGTTACGTGAAGCTGCCAGAACCTCGGCACCAGCGGTCGCGTAGGTTTCCCACACCTTGCGGAACTCTTCGTAGACCATCCGGTCGTCGGCCGAGGTCTTGAGCGTTTCGTAGACGGCCAAGTTGTCCTTGATCGTTTGTTCCTGGACTCGCAGCGCTGCCTCGATCCGGGCTTCGGTGTCGGGATCGTCGGCCAGAAGATGATCCCGGATCGAGGTTTGGTATCTCAGGATGGCAGCCTGCATGTCACCGATCGTCCGCGCGCTTTGCAGCCACTTGGCCTGAACCTCGACCAGATTGGCGTTGATTCCGCTTAGTTCCCTGAGCGCCATCGCGCCCATCGCTGCAACGGCCAGGAGCAGGACCGACACCACTACAACGATCTTTGTGCGAATCGAAAGACTGGAAAACATTGGCTGATCCGTGAGCTTGCCGTGAGCTTGGCCGAGCCACGCTGTTGGGTCCGGGAAAGAAAACCGCCAGTCCGAGCCATCGACAGGCTTGCGTATCTTGGATGAGTCGTCGGTAGATTTCGTTAATAGCGATAGCCCGCGAAATGCGGGCTTTTTCGTGACACTGCGCGCGCCCAGCGTGGCGCACAGCGAAGCAGAGGCAGGAAAGCCCCGAAAACGGGCATTTATCGCATCTTTGTCGCTTGCTGCCAGGATTGGTAGAGGCCGCGGTTTAGCGATACTGAACAACCTTCTACATCACGATCACGGTATTTTGTTTCAATCGCTACAAAACTGCGATAGCATTACCGTCGCCGATGCCTTTGGAGGCGGGTTGCCGTGCGACCCATGAAGTGGACTGGAAACCTGGCGCGCCCTCGTGAATTCACCGATGAAAAAGTGCTCGACGCGGCCATCAATTGTTTTTGGCAGCGGGGTCTTGGCGCTACCACTGTGCGCGATCTTACCGCTGAGATGGGTATCAATGGCCCGAGCCTCTACAATGCTTTCGGAGACAAGCACGCTGTTTTTGCCCGGGCGCTCGAACGATATGCTGAGCGCTCGATGCGGAGTACCATCCGGCGGCTGGAGAAGGCGCACTCGCCCAGGAATGCGATTCGGGAGTTTCTTGGCCTGCTGGTCGAGAAGTCTGTTACGGACCCGGATCGGCGCGGCTGCCTGATCGTCAATTCGGCGCTCGAGGTGTCGGCCCACGACGTTGAACTGGGGACGCTGATTGCCTCATATCTCGGCGAGATCGAAGCATTCTTCCGTCGAAGCCTGAGGCGCGGGCAAGATAGTGGCGAGATCAACAAGAACATCAATGCTCGCGACGCTGCGCGCCTCCTGCTGGGCGTCGTACTCGGACTGCGCGTTGCCGCCCGGTCGAGGCCAGAGCGTGCGCTACTGGAAGGGATGGTGCGTCCGGCTTTGGCGCTGCTTGATCCTCCAGTTCGACGACGGCTCAAGGACAAACCATGATCGATTTTTATTATTGGACGACCCCGAACGGCCACAAGGTCACGATGTTCCTGGAAGAGGCCGGCCTCGGCGATGCAGGTCGCTTGGCCGCTTTGACTGATGTCCGGCGAGACGTCGGCGGTTACCGGCGCAGCCGGACAATTCGCCGACTGTATCAACAAACGAGTAACCGAGGAGACGAGACATGACGACAACCCTGTCCCAGCAGCTCGAGGAGTATCGCGCGGGCTGGATGCAGCGCGTGCCGGCCGACCGCCGGGCCGCGATGGAGCGCCATATCGCCCAGTTGGCCGAGTCGGATCTTGCCCAAAATGCGAAGGGCGTCGGCGACCAGGCGCCCGATATCGTGCTGCCGGACGCGCATGGCAAACCTTTCGAGGTCGCTTCGCTGCTGGCGAAGGGGCCCGTGATCGTAACGTTTTATCGCGGCGGGTGGTGCCCCTATTGTAACCTGGAGCTCAAGGCCTATCAGGACGTGCTGCCCCGTATCGCCGCGGCCGGCGCCAACCTCGTTGCGATCAGCCCTGAAAAACCCGACGATTCACTCGGCACGACCGAGAAAAATGCTCTCACGTTTACCGTTCTGAGCGATGTCGCACAGAAGATCGGAAAGGCTTTCGGTCTGGTCTATTCCTTTACCGACGAACTGCGCGCCGTATACGACGGGTTCAAGTTGGATATTCCGGAGAAGAACGCCACGCCTGGCGACTGGTCGCTGCCGCTCTCGGCCACCTACGTGATCGGCAAGGACGGTCGAATCCTGTTTGCCGACACGAGCGTCGATTATCGCCGCCGCACCGACCCGCTGGATGTGCTCCAAGTGCTGGAAGCTCGCGTTGCGGCTGAATGATTTTAGTGGCGGTGGGCCGCCTCGTTTTCCACGGCCCACACCAGCGGCAATCATGCGAATAGCGGGTCAGATTTCACAAGGGCAGCCGTCGCCTCGTGAGATAAGACTTAACGTCCAAAATCTACCGCGTGCCTTGATCGCTGGCGTCGGCCAAGAAGTTTTCCAGCATTTTTGCCGCCTCATCCGGCACGCTCAGCCCATGACGGGGATAGATCTGCTTCGCGCTGTATTCGCTTGAATTATAGGTCAGCCACACCCTGTCCTGATCGTCCTGCCAAACCAGTGCTTTCATCGGAAGATCTATCGCGAGTGTCGCGCCTTTCGTCATTGGCGGCGTTCCGCCCTTCGGATTGCCGAAAATGATTACCGTTCGCTGCCGCATTTCCAGACCAGCCTGCTTTGCCGCGGCGGCATGATCGATTCGGCTGAACACGACCCATCCACCGGCGGCCTTCGATTTGACGGCGGCTTCAAATTTTTCGACGGTTTCCTGAACACTGTATTTGCTTGGCTTCGTCACGAGGCCATTGTCAGCGAGAACCTGCGCGGAAGTCATTACTGATAGAACTCCAGCGATAGCGGCGTTCCTCAGCATGTCGATGTTCCTCCACATTGTGCTTTTTGGATCGGTCGGCTGAACAAACATTCTATCGGTCTGTGTGCGACAGACCTCTGACGATTGGTTGAAGTGGCGCTGCTGAAACTAAACTGATCGTGAACTACTTTTCCGGCAGTTATGTGAGCGACTTCAAAAGCTCGGGTAGGTCCGCCAAGGCTTTGACCCGGTAGTCAGGTTCGAATCCGAGCTCATCCATTTGCATCCGGATCACTTTGAACATGGTCAGCGGTGGTACCAAGTCGTTTTTGGCGCATGCCAGCGCCATGTCATCCGTGGTGACGCGTTCGATCCACGCCACCCTCAGGCCAAAGGCCTTGGCGCCGCAGGCGTCGAACGGATTCGACGATACGAACAGCACGTCGGCCGGCGGAATCCCGAGGCTCGATTCGATCAGCGTGTACGCTTCCGGGCTTGGCTTGAAGACGCGCTTGGAATCGATGCTGATGGTGGCGTCGAGAACGCGATCAAGACCGCTGTTGCTCACCAGGTTGGTGAGCATGTCGGTGCTGCCGTTCGAGAGTATCGCGAGCTTTCGGTCATTCATCGCCAGCAGGGTCGCTCTGGCATCGGGATAGAGGTCGAGATGGACATATTTGTCCATAATGCGCGCGAATACCGCGTCGTCGTTTTTCAATCCGAGGCATCTCAGCGTATAGGCGAGCGAATCGCGGGTGATGACCGAAAAATCCTCATATCGCCGCATCAAAGATCGCAGCCAGGTGTATTCGAGCTGCTTCAGGCGCCAGATCTGGGTGATGATCTCGCCATGGCCGGGGAAGGCTTCGTCGGTAATCGCGGCCACCGACTGAATATCGTAGAGCGTGCCATAGGCGTCGAACACAACAGCTTTGATCGTCACAGTTCTTCTCTTTCAAGGATAAGCCTGCGGCGTGACCGATCCGCAGACCTGTCAGCCCGGGCGTTGATTTACTTCGGCGAAACCCCGGTATGAACCTGAAGCAGGAACGCGTCAAAACGCTGCTCGTTTTTCGCGTCACGGCCCCACAGGTACGTGCCGAGCACCGCGCCGAGGAAGCCGAGCGGCAGCGATACGATGGTCGGATTGACCAGCGGCCACAAGGCATCCGCGCCGCGCATCGCCGGCCCGATCATGGCGAGCACCACCGACGACACGAGGCCGACTGTCATGCCGCCGACCACGCCGCCGGTGTTGAACTTCCGCCAGAACAAGGACAGGATCAGCACCGGAAAGTTGGCGCTGGCAGCAACGCAGATCGCAAGGATCACCAGCACGGCCACATTGACGCCCTGGGCAAGGATCCCGAGTGCAATGGCGAGCACACCGATTACGACGGCGGAGATGCGGGCGATCAAGACCTCCCGCTTGCCGTCGACCTGCCCGCGCTTGAGCCAGTTGACGTAGAAGTCGTGGGC
>JBOHIT010000169.1:0-4788 GCA_050726155.1 Bradyrhizobium sp. | reverse complement strand
GACGTCGTGCATCGACTTGGTGCAGGCCAGCGTGTTCTGGCCGTCGATATTCATGGCGCAGGAGCCGCAGACGCCCTCGCGGCAGGAGCGGCGGAAGGTCAATGTCGGATCGATGTGGTTCTTGATCCAGATCAGGCCGTCCAGCACCATCGGCCCGCACTCGCTGGTGTCGATGTGGTAGGTGTCGACGCTCGGATTCTTGCCGTCGTCCGGATTCCAGCGATACACCCGAAACTCGCGCGTCTCGGCAGCACCCGCCGGCTTCGGCCAGGTCTTGCCGCCGGTGATCTTGGAGTTCTTCGGAAGCGCGAATTCAACCATGCTTGCAAGCCTTCGCTGTCGAGATCAGTACACCCGCGCCTTCGGCGGGATGTACTGCACATCGTTCGTCATCGTGTAATCGTGCACCGGGCGGTAATCGATCGTGGTGTCGCCGCGCTCGCCGATCCACGCCAGCGTGTGCTTCATCCAGTTCTTGTCGTCGCGATCGGGGAAATCCTCGCGGGCATGGGCGCCGCGGCTCTCGGTGCGGTTCGCCGCCGAGTCCATCGTCACCACAGCCTGAACGATCAGATTGTCGAATTCGAGCGTCTCGATCAGGTCGGAATTCCAGACCAGCGAACGGTCCGAAGTCGCGACGTCGCCGATGCCGCCATGCACCTTGTGGATCAGGTTCTGGCCTTCGCTCAGCACTTCGCCGGTGCGGAACACGGCGCAATTGCTCTGCATCACGTGCTGCATGCTGTCGCGCAGTTTTGCGGTCGGCGTGCCGCCGGAAGCGTAGCGATAATGATCGAGCCGGCCGAGCGCCTTGTCGGCGGAGCCCGCCGGCAATTCCGGCTGCTTGCCGTTGGCCGTCAGCTTTTCGGCGCAACGCAGTGCAGCGGCGCGGCCGAACACGACGAGGTCGATCAGCGAATTGGAGCCGAGCCGGTTGGCGCCGTGCACGGAGACGCACGCCGCTTCGCCGAGCGCCATCAGGCCGGGCACGATCGCATTGTCGTCGCCGTCCTTCTTGGTCAGCACTTCGCCATGATAATTGGTGGGAATGCCGCCCATATTGTAGTGCACGGTCGGCGTGATCGGGATCGGTTCGCGGGTGACGTCGACATTGGCGAAGATTTTTGCCGATTCGGAAATGCCCGGCAGCCGCTCATGCAGCACCTTGGGATCGAGATGATCGAGGTGCAGGTAGATATGATCTTTTTTCTTGCCGACGCCGCGACCTTCGCGCATTTCGATGGTCATCGCGCGCGAGACCACGTCGCGCGAGGCGAGGTCCTTGGCGGAGGGCGCATAGCGCTCCATGAAGCGCTCGCCTTCGGAATTGACGAGATAGCCGCCTTCGCCGCGGGCGCCTTCGGTGACGAGGCAGCCCGAACCGTAGATGCCGGTCGGGTGGAACTGGATGAATTCCATGTCCTGCAGCGGCAGGCCGGCGCGCAGCGCCATCGCGCCGCCGTCACCGGTGCAGGTATGCGCCGAGGTGCAGGAGGCATAGGCGCGGCCATAGCCGCCCGTGGCCAGGATCGTGGTCTGGGCGCGGAAGCGATGCAGCGTGCCGTCGTCGAGCTTGAGCGCGATCACGCCGCGGCAGACGCCCTGGTCGTCCATGATCAGGTCGATGGCAAAGAACTCGATGAAGAACTCGGCGGCGTGGCGCAGCGACTGGCCGTACATCGTGTGCAGCATGGCATGGCCGGTGCGGTCGGCGGCAGCACAGGTGCGCTGAGCCTGGCCCTTGCCGTAGTCCAGCGTCATGCCGCCGAACGGGCGCTGATAGATCTTGCCGTCTTCGGTGCGCGAGAACGGCACGCCCCAATGTTCGAGCTCGTAGACCGCCTCTGGTGCGTTGCGCACCATGTATTCGATGGCGTCCTGGTCGCCGAGCCAGTCCGACCCCTTGACGGTGTCGTACATGTGCCAGCGCCAGTCGTCCTTGTGCATGTTGCCGAGCGCGGCGGAGATGCCGCCTTGCGCCGCCACCGTGTGCGAGCGGGTCGGAAACACCTTGGTGATGCAGGCGGTGCGCAGGCCGGCCTCGGAGCAGCCGACCACCGCGCGCAAGCCCGCGCCGCCGGCGCCGACCACGACGACGTCGTAGGTGTGGTCCTCGATCGGATAGGCTTTTCCGTTGGTGGCCGCGCCAGTGCCGTTGCTGGACTTACCGTTGCCTTCAGCCATCGGTTACACTCCAGATGACATTTTGAGGATCGCGTAGATCGAGGCGAGCGCCACCGCGATACAGAAGAAATTATTGGCCATCACGCTCGCGAGCTTGATCTTCTCATTGTGTACATAGTCTTCGATCACGACCTGCATGCCGATCTTCATGTGCCAGGCACTGGCGACAATGAAGAGCAGCATGATGATCGCGATTGGCAGCGAGCTGAAGGTTTGCTTGGCAAACGCCTGGTTGCTGCCGAGCACCATCAGCACCACCACGATAACAGGCACGATCAGCACCGTCATCGCCACAGCGGTGAGGCGCTGCCGCCAGAAATCGGAAGTGCCGGAATGTGAGGAGCCGAGGCTGCGGACGCGCGCCAGCGGCGTGCGCATGGAAGGCGATTCGGGCGCGTTCATCGTCCGCCTCCGACCGTATAGGCGACGATCCACACCAGCACCGTCAGCGAAATGCCGCCGATCAGCGCGCCCCAGGTCATGGCTTCGCGTTCGTTGGCCTTGAACCCGTAGCCGAGGTCCCAGACCAGATGCCGGAGCCCCGACAGCAAATGATGCATCAGCGCCCAGGTGTAACCGAACACGATCAGGCGTCCGATGAAGCTGCCGGTAAAGGCCTGCACATTGGCGTAGGCGCCGGGTCCGGAGGCGGCGGCGATCAGCCACCAGGCCAGCAGCAGGGTGCCGAAATACAGCCCGACACCGGTGGCGCGATGGACGATGGACAGCGCCATCGTGAGCGTCCAGCGGTAGGTCTGCAGATGGGGAGAAAGCGGTCGTTCGATCCTGGCGGTCATCGGCGGCTTTGAAGTTGGCGGGGCCATGGGATGGCCCATCGGGGATCGCGTTAATGCAATTCTATTTACGAACTCGAAACCGCGAGCGCAACGATCAAATGCCCGGATGTCGAACGACTATTCATTACTAGGCTTCCGATCAAGAGAAGCCTATCAGCGGCTTGGTATACCACGGGTGTGGACGTTACTTGAAAGGTTGAATGTCTATTCTGTTATTGCGATGAACCGGTTCTTTTATTCCGATGGATCGATCAGATGTTGAGCGTCAAACGGATCGGCTGTGTGCCATTGCTCTACGAGAAAATCGGCAAATACCCGCCACTTTGGCGATGTTGATCTCGATGGTCTGACAGCAGATGCAGGGGCGCCCGGTAGTGGATCGTCGTCGCGTAGCAATCGCTGCAACGTGCCGGCGCCGACCTAACCCGCCATAGACGCCATTCACCCAGAGCCGGGCGGATATGCGGATTTCGCGTTGCCCATTCGCGCCCGCCGCGAGGATTTGGCCATGGAGCCAGAGCATGGGTGCTGCTCCGATCGCAGCATTGGTCGTCCTGCGATTTGTAGCTAAAGCACGTCGACACGCACCCTGACGCGCAGGCGGGATGGTTATGGCCGGACTCAATCTCACCGAGCTCGTCGAGCTGGCGCTCATGCTGGTCGCGGTCGGCGCGGTGTCGGGATTTTTCGCCGGCATTTTCGGCATCGGCGGCGGCGCGATCCTGGTGCCGGTGTTTTACGAATGCTTCCGGCTCGCGGGCGTGCCGCTCGAGGTGCGGATGCCGCTCTGCATCGGCACCTCGCTCGCCATCATCATCCCGACCTCGATCCGCTCGTTTCGCGCCCATCACGCCCGCGGCGCGGTCGATCTGGAAATCCTCAAGACGTGGTGGCTGCCGATTATCATCGGCGTCATGGCCGGCAGCATCACCGCGCGCTACGCGCCGGAACGGCTGTTCAAGATCGTGTTCGTCGGGGTGGCGTGGTCGGCCGCCGCCCGGTTGCTGCTGGCGCGCGACAACTGGAAATTGGGCGACGACCTCCCGACGGGACCCTTGATGCGGGTCTATGGCTTCGTCGTCGGATTGCTGTCGACGCTGATGGGGGTCGGCGGCGGCCTGTTCTCGAATCTGCTGATGACGTTCTATGGCCGGCCGATCCATCAGGCGGTCGCGACGTCGTCGGCGCTCGCGGTGCTGATCTCGATCCCGGGCGCGCTCGGTTACATCTATGCCGGCTGGCCCGCCGCGGCGCGCTATCCGGATGTCACCGCACTGCAGGTGCCCTTCGCGATCGGTTACGTCTCGCTGATCGGCGCCATCCTCGTGATGCCGACCAGCCTGCTCACCGCGCCGCTCGGCGTCCGCGCCGCGCATGCGATGTCGAAGCGCACGCTGGAGATCGCGTTTGGCTGCTATCTCTTTATCGTCGGCAGCCGGTTTGTGATAAGCCTGTTGTCCGGGGCGTGATAACGTCGGCTGCCGCTGGCGTTGTGGCGTGATTTCATTCAAGCAATCATTGGCGCGGGTCTGGAACGTCCATCATGAAGCGGCGCGAGTTCATCGCGGCACTCGGCGGCGCGGCGACGTGGCCACTGGCGGCGCGCGCACAGCAACCGGCAGGACGAATCTACAGGATCGGATACCTGTCCGCCGCATCCAGGGAACAGCTGCTCTCTTTTATTAAGGCGTTCGAGGAAGGCTTGCGGAGTCTCGGCTACCGCGTTGGCGAGAATGTCGACATCGAGTACCGCTTCGCTGATGGCCAGGCGGAACGGTTGCCTGCACTTGCCTCAGACCTTGTCCGG
>JBOHIT010000168.1:0-6633 GCA_050726155.1 Bradyrhizobium sp. | reverse complement strand
CGACCGTTGTGATCGGCCGTCTTCGTGCGCAAACTACAGTTCTTTTTTTGAACTAGTCAAGTGATTCCGGAAGTCGACGACTGCGACGCCAACGACGAAGCCCGACATCCGCATTAGGAAACGGGTCAGCCCCGGCAACGTTATCCGACGCAATAGACGCGAAATATTCGGTAATTTATGCATTATTCTCAATTCGGTGAGGCCGCCAAAGGCAGGTTTTCGACCGGGGGACATAACACCCTTCACGAAAGCAGGCGGCGGATCGCAGAATCGATCCGCCGCCTCATATAATTCTTTTATTGAACTAACGAGATCAATCGCTACTCGAACTGAACCGCGCTGATATCGATCGACACCATGAGCAATTCGAGAATCGGCCGGCGGTCGGGACCGCGTGGATAGGCGCGGCGTCGGGTCGGCAGCCGAATGCCATCCGCCGTCACGTGATCCGAGGTCAGTTGCGCGGCCGCAAATCCGCCCGCAATATTCACGCTGTAGTCGTGGCGGCGCAGCATCAGGTCCTCGCCGAAGAAGAAATCCTGGACCAGATTGTGCGTCTCGATTGAACCGGGAAAGTATGCGCGCAGCACGCGCCACATCTCGTCGCCATCCCGCCAGGGTTCGGTTTCCTCGACCCGCACGCCTTCCATCGCCAGCAGGAACGGCGTGGTGAGATAGGTCCATAGTGCTTCGCCGTTGAAATAGGCGCGATGCAAGGGATCCCAGGGCGTGTTTATCTGATGGCCGGCAAAGGAGTCCTTTGGCGCGTGACGTTCGGCAAGCAGCGTGCCGTCGAGTTTCTCGATGGCGATGCGGTCCGGGGTAAACATCGTTCGCTGATCGGGAGCCCCATAGGGCATGACGGAGGAGCGCTCCTCGTGCAGCCATACGGTCATGCGGCGCGGGTTTGGATCCTGCAGCACGCCCTTGAGCGCGAAGAAGCCGCCGCCCGTGACGATAGTCGCCCCCACCCTCTGGTAGCCGTTCCAGCGGTCGATGCCGCCATGCGCCTCAAGAACTCTGGCGAGCAATTCATTCATCGGGCCTCTCCGGGGAACGTCGAATCGGCAACCGCTCATGCCGGCTGTTTCAGCACCGCAGGGTCGATCGGCAGCTTTCGCAGCCGTTTGCCGGTCGCGGCAAAGATGGCGTTCGCGATCGCCGGCATGATCGCCGACGTTCCCGGCTCGCCCATGCCGCCGGGAGCCTCGTTGTTTCTGACGATATGCACCTCGATCGCCGGCGCCTCGTTGATGCGCACGACCTGATAGTCATCAAAATTGCTCTGCTCGACGCGGCCGTTCTTCAGTGTGATCTCGCCATGGAGCGCGGCCGAAATGCCGAAGATCACCGCGCCCTGCACCTGGGCCTCGACGGTGTCGGGATTGACGACACTGCCGCAATCGACCGCACACACCACCCGCTTGACCCGGACGTTGCCATCCTTCGCCACCTCGACCTCGGCAATTTGCGCCATGTAGGTGCCGAACACGAACTGCAACGACACGCCACGGCCGGTACCGTTCGGCAGCGGCTTTCCCCAGCCTGCCTTTTCCGCGGCCAGGTCCAGCACGGCACGAGCGCGCGGCGCGTTGTCGAGCAGCATCCGGCGGTAGACAACCGGATCGCTCTTTGCGGCTGCAGCCAGTTCATCCATGAAGCTTTCGACCACGAAGACGCTGTGCGATGGTCCGACGCTGCGCCAGAACGCGGTCGGAATCCCCGGTGGTT
The DNA here is from genome assembly GCA_050726155.1 of Bradyrhizobium sp. GTDB lineage: Bacteria > Pseudomonadota > Alphaproteobacteria > Rhizobiales > Xanthobacteraceae > Bradyrhizobium. The sequence continues at coordinate 4,902 of JBOHIT010000168.1, read as the reverse complement.
CCTTGCGGATGAACTCGACATGAAGGTTCGGCAGCGCATAGACGAGATGCACCGCGCCGTCGATCGTCTCCGGGTCGATCCCCTTGTTGAAGGCAGGCGGCAGCCATCGTGCCAGGATCGACGAGCCGGCAAAACGATGGCGCCAGGCGATCGGCAGCCCCTTGTCGTCGAGGCCCGCCGTAAGCGCATCCGAGAAGAACGGCCGATACATGTCGTGCTGGATGTCTTCCTCGCGGGTCCACACCACCTTGACCGGTCCCTCGACCTGCTTGGCGATCTGCAAGGCGCGGGTGACGCCATCGATCTCCAGCCGCCGCCCAAAACCGCCACCGATCAGATGATTGTGCACGATGATTTTGTCGAGCGGCAGGCCGGTGACTTCAGCCGCAGTGGCCTGCGCGCGCGCCAACACCTGATTGCCGACCCATATTTCGCAGGCATCCTTGCGCACGTGTACCGTGCAGTTCATCGGCTCCAGCGCGGCATGCGCCAGAAACGGCACCTGATACTGCGCCGTGACCCTGGTAACGGCAGCCGCCATCGCGGTTTCGACGTCGCCGCGGGTTTCAGCGACCGCGCCCGGATGCTCAAGTGCTGCCGCGTAGTCGCGGGCGATGTCCGCGGTGCTGAGCGTCGCATGGGGTCCATCGTCCCACGCGATGACCAGCGCTTCGAGACCTTTCTTGGCGGCGCCCATGTGGTCGGCCACGACGGCCACCGCATCGGGCAGCCGCACAATCTGGCGCACGCCGCGAACCGCCTTGGCTTTATTGTCGTCGAGGCTCTTCAACCAGCCGCCGAACACCGGCGACTGCGCCAGCGTCGCGATCTTCACACCCGGCGGCCGCGCATCGATGCCGAAAACAGCACTGCCGTTGACCTTCGCCGGGGTATCAAGCCGTTTGGCCGGCGTGCCGATCAGCTTGAAATCCTCCGGCCGCTTCAGCGTGACTTTTTCCGGCACCGGCAACGCCGCAGCGTCGCGCGCCAGCGCGCCATACCCCAGGCTGCGATAGCCCGTGGTGTGAATGACATTGCCCTTTTCGGCATGACAGGATGCAGGGTCGACGTTCCAGCGTCTGGCAGCCGCCGCGATCAGCATGGTGCGGGCGGTTGCGCCGGCCAGTCGCAACGGCTGCCAGACCGCGCGGATGGTGGTCGAGCCGCCGGTCGCCTGCACGCCGCCGAGAATTGGATTGCCGTAACGCTTTTCATCCGGCGGAGCATGCTCGAGCGTGATCTCGCCGAGTTCGACTTCGAGTTCTTCCGCAATCAGCATCGGGATCGAGGTGTAGGTGCCCTGCCCCATCTCGACATAGGGCATGGTCAGCGTGACCTGGCCGCTCGGCGCGATGCGGATGAAGGCGTTGGGAGCAAAATCGGCGGGCGTCGCGGCCGCATGCGCGGCGAGCATCGGCATGCGCATGCTGACAAGGAGGCCGCCACCGCTGGCGAGGCCGGCTTTCAGCAGCGTCCGCCGCGACAGCTCATATTTTTCGTCATCCCGCGCCATGGCCGACAACAATCGATCGATAATCATCCGCGTCCTCCCTGCCTGGAGCCGGACGCGGCGGCCAGCTTGATGGCATCGCGAATCCGCGGATAGGTGCCGCAGCGGCAGATATTGCCCGCCATCGCGTCGTCGATGTCGGCATCCGTGGGACGCGGATTGACGGCCAGCAAGGCTGACGCCGACATGATCTGACCGGATTGACAGTAGCCGCATTGCACGACTTCGCGCTCAAGCCAGGCCCGTTGGATCTTCTCACCGGATGGGGTCCGACCGATCGCTTCGATCGTCGTGACCACGGCCTTTCCGATGCTGTCGATCGGGGTGACACATGAACGCGTCGCGACGCCGTCAATCTGCACGGTGCAGGCGCCGCATTGGGCGATGCCGCATCCGAATTTGGTGCCGGTCATCCCCAGCACGTCGCGGAGCACCCAGAGTAGTGCCGTGTCGCCGTCGACGTCGATCGAACGCGACGATCCGTTGATATTGATCTTGAAGGTCAAGGTTGGCTCCCGCGGGATAGAAACAAGCAAAGGCCGAGGGCAGCATCGCTGCTGCGCCCTGCTACGTTGCGGAGTTAGGCGTGCGCCGGCACGCGACAAAGGTCATTTATCCGTCGAATCAGGACACGGCATCGACAGCCATCCGAGCCTTCCAATCCTCCAGCGCAATTGGCGGCATCTCAAATCGATCGGTGGTCTTGGTGTACCAGGCGCCTTCCATTCGACCGATGAGGTCGAGTTTGCTGGCGTCGATGTGCTGACGCCCGCGATCCGTGACCGCTTCGTCCTGAACGTGAACGAGCAGGATCCGCCCGAGAACCAGGCTGAAGCCGCCGAGCAGGACTTCCTGCATCAGCGTGCATTCCATCGAAACCGGGGCCTGCGCGATCCGCGGCACGCTTACGCGCTCTGACGGCGCAAGCGACAACCCGGCCTCCTTCGGCTCTTCCACACCTCTTGGAAAAGCAATCGAGGTAACTCGCATCTCCTGCGCCAGGGCGAACTGCACCAGATTGACGACGAATTGCTCGTTGGCGCGAATGTTCGCGCGGGTATCCTTGGGTTCGCCCGGCCCCTTGCTGCCGATGCCGACGCCGACGGTCGCGGGGTCGCTGCCGAAAACATTGAAGAAGGAGAACGGGGCGGCGTTGATGGCGCCGCTGTGATCCCTGGTGGTGATCCAGGCAATGGGCCGCGGCAACACCGTCGCCAGCAAAAGCCTGTATCGCTCGAGCGGCGACATCTCCGTGAAATCGAACTGCACCTGCCACTCCCCGACCGCTTCGTTGATCCCTCCGATCTAAATCGTTACCATCCGGCGAGAAACTCGCTTTCCGTACGTTATGAAAACACCACTGGTTTACAATCATGGACCGACTGACAAGCATGTCCGTCTTCGTAAAGGTCGCCGATCTCGGCTCCTTTGCCGCGGCCGCCAAGGAGTTGCGGCTGTCGCCGACGATGATCGGCAAGCACTTGCGGCATCTTGAGGAGCGGCTGGGTTCGCCCTTGATCAACCGATCGACCCGCCGGCAAAGCCTGACCGAGCTCGGGCGAGACTATCTCGATCATTGCCGTCACCTGCTGGAAGAGGCCGAGGCCGGCGATGCGCTGGCCGAAGAAACGCTAAGAGCGCCTCGCGGCAGGCTTCGCGTCGCGGCTTCGATCGCGTTTGGAGCCCACAGCCTCGCGCCGACCATCGTGAAGTTCATGAAGGAATATCCGCAGGTGACAGTCGAGTTGATGCTGAGCGACCGGATGATTGACCTGGTCGAGGAAGGGATCGACGTCGCCGTGCGGGTAGGCTCGCTCGCCGACTCCTCGATGATGTCGCGCTCGCTTTCGCCCTACCGGACCGTGGTGTGCGCTTCGCCCGAGTACCTCGCCACGCACGGCACGCCAATCCACCCGAAGGACCTCGCCGATCACGACTGCCTGAATTTTCCGGACTGGACCGAGGGGCCACGGTGGAGTTTCCAGGGGCCGGAAGGCGAAGTGCATGTCGACGTCAAAAGCCGCCTGCAGATCAATAACGGTTTTGGCATCCGGTATGCGACGCTGGCAGGTGCGGGCATCGCGATGCAACGCGCCGAACTCGTCGCCGAGGACATCGCGGCGGGGCGCCTGCAGGCAGTATTGTCAAACTACAAAACGCGGTCCCGGCCACGTCATCTTGTCTGGCAGCGGCACCGGAGAATGCCGCCGAAACTGCGCGCGTTCATCGACTTTGTCGCTGAAGTCTATGGATAGGAGCAACAACGCCGGATCGCCCACGCCCCGTCAGAGCCAGGAACGCTGCCCGAATCAAAATATCGAAAACAACCCCATGCAAAGAAACAGCCAGCCGCCGGCACAGGGCACGAGAAGTCACTGTTGACACGTCGGGCAAACCAGTGGCACTTCTTCATCATCCCTCAATTTGACAAACCGCCCGCGGCGCTGCCGCGATGGGGCTTTGCGCTGCAAGAAGAGCTATTTGAGTCTGTGGCAGTCGGTTTTGCGCGCCGCAGACGCGGCTGCGCATAGCGAAACGCATGCTCCTGATAGCCCGCAATTCTGCGCGCAGGAAAAGTTGATCGAATTGCCTTTCTAGAGACCTGCCGCAACCGTTTGGTTTTTGCCCCAGCCGTAGCTGCAGCGACCATATTGATCGACGGAACTGCAGAACTTCGATTCTTGTCCTCAAATTCAAATAGGCCGAGTCCGAACGATGTCTTCGGAAATCGGGTGGGCCGAGTGCCCCGCCATCGGCAATATGAAGACAGACCCCGGAGTAAAGCGGGCTGTCGAATCCACGTTGAAAACATCCATCGATGATGGATTGCAACCAAAGCACCGAACAGGAGAAGTGATCGTGTCAAAGGAAGAAGACAACAAGGCCATTGTCGGCCGGTGGTTTACGGATTTTTGGGGCAAGACTTGCAACCTCGGAATCGTCGACGAACTCGCGGCGCCCGACATGCTCCTGCAGTATTCGCTGCACGAACCGCGGCGGGGCCGTGAGGACATCAAGGCATTCATGACGGACTTTCGGAAGGCGGTCCCCGATCTCAACTTCTGGGGGGCTGCTGATCTCATCGCGGAAGGCGACTACGTCGTCGGTCGATGGGAAGGCGGCGGAACGCATACCGGGCAAGCGTTCAGCGACTTTCTGGCGGGATCACTGCCGGCCAGCACCGGCCGGACGATGAAATTCACCGGCACGACCGTGTTGAAACTCAAGGATGGAAAGATCCTCGAGGAAGTCGGTCTTGACGATGGCGTGACGGCCTTGCAGCAGCTCGGCCTCATCCGCGCCGCGTAAATCGTGTGCGGTCTCCCGGCCGCAGAAACGTCAAATATGGATCCGGCGACCGCGCGGTCGCCGGTACGCCCCGTATGCTTAGC